>JAYVJH010000260.1:0-2939 GCA_043769455.1 Runella sp.
TCCCCCTCTGGACGGTACGCCGCGCGGGGTTCGGGGGCTTGCTCGGAATACGCTATATGCTCATCAGCACGCTGTGCTTTACCCTTATGCAGTCGCTCATTAAGTTTTTGCCGCAGTTTAGTAGTTTTCAGCATATTTTTTTTAGGTCAATAATAGGCTGGCTTTTGTCGGTAGCTTATCTGCGAAGTCAAAATGTTTCATTGATTGGTAAAAACAATAAAATGTTGATTTTTAGAGGAATAGTAGGCTCAGTATCAATGTTTTCGTTTTTTTATGTACTTACTCATATCCCGTTTGGGTCGGCGGTGGCTTTCAAATATTTATCGCCCATTTTTACGGCTATTTTTGCAGTTTTTATACTCAAAGAAAAAATAACAAAAGCGCAATGGTTGTGTTTTTTGATAACATTTATAGGAATTATCTTACTCAGAGGGTTTGATTTCCGTATCAGTACCCTCGACTTGGCTATTGGGCTTATTTCGGGTATTTCGGGTGGCTTGTTGTATATCATCATTCGTAAAATCGGCGATGACGACCACCATCTTGTCATTTTACATTATTTTATGGCCATTTCAGCTTTTTTTAGTGGTCTGGTTTCTATTCAAGACTGGCATACGCCGAGCGGTATGGAGTGGTTGTGGTTGTTGGCTATTGGTCTGGTAGGGTTTGTAGCTCAAAACTTCTTTACGCTATCTATCCAGCAGCCCAACAATGACGTGAGTTTTTTGGCCATCTTGCGTTACAGTGAAGTTATCTATGCGCTCATTATCGGTTATTTCTTTTTTCAAGAGGGTTATAATTTACAGAGCTTTGCGGGCATCATACTTATTTTTGTAGGGCTGCTGTTGAGTGTAAGAATGAAGACGAAAAGCTAAATAACTTTAAATCATAATCTATATTTATTACCCTTAAAACCTATCCAAAACCACTAAAAAAAGTCCCCTTTGGGGCATAACTTCTTCACCTAACAATTATGAAAAAACGTTATCAATTAGTACTAATTTTTGTCATTTTTGCAATAATCACATACTTAGACCGCAACTCTTTCTCGTCTGTCGGCGATGATATTACCAAAGAACTGAACTTGTCAGATAAAGAATGGGGTTTGTTGCTTGCTGCATTTTCGCTGGCTTATGGCGGTTTCGAGATTCCTACGGGCTTGATGGTCGATAAAATTGGCCCCAAGCGTACCCTCATGCGAATCGTACTGTGGTGGTCGTCTTTTACCATTCTGACAGGCTTTGCGGCGGCTTTTCATATTGGACCCATTGTTATTTCAGGTTTTTACTTTCTGATTATCGTCCGCTTTTTGTTTGGTGCTGGTGAGGCTGGTGCATTCCCAACGGTATCGGTGGCTATTGCACGTTGGTTTCCAACTATCGAGCGTGGACGTATTCAGTCAATAGTCTGGATGGGTAGCCGCTTAGGCGGTGCCTTGGCCCCTGTTACCTCAATCTGGCTCGCTGAGTCTTACGGTTGGCGAGGAGTATTTTATATTTTTGGTTCATTTGGCTTTGTTTGGGCTGCGCTTTGGTGGTTTTGGTTCAAGGACGAACCCCGAGATGCAGTGGGCATAAGCGAAGCCGAAGTAAAAGAAATCGAAGAAGGGCGAAGCATCAAAACCCTCAACCACAAGCTACTCCCACTTAGCACGATTACTAGCAACTCAAACCTTTGGGCATTGATGGCTATGTACCATTGCCTGTTGTATGGTGCGTATTTTTATATGTCGTGGATGCCAAAATACCTGCAAAACGGGCGTGGCATTCCAAAAGCAGATTTGGGCTGGATGATTTCTTTGCCGTTTGTACTCGGTATGGGCGGCTGCTTGGTAGGCGGCTTTGTGTCCGATTATTTAGTAAAAAAGAGAGGACTAAAATTTGGTCGCCGCTATGTAGGAATGTTTGGCCTGATGATGGCTGGCGTTTGTATGATTATAGGCTCATATATTGCCGACACAAGTATTGCCATCGTGTTTTTGGGCTTGGGCTTGGCTTTCAAAGATTTTACGTTGCCTGTGTCATGGGCGGCAGCTACCGATATTGGCGGGCAAAACGCTGGTATGGTTTCGGGGTCAATGGGCAGGGCAGGGCAGTTGGGGTCGGTGGTGATGGCTTCGGCTTTTGGGTATATTCTTACCGAAACAGGCAGCTACGAGCTACCCGTCAGAATAATTGGAGTCATTGTGGTATTGGGTGGCTTGTTTTGGCTCAGAATCGACGCCTCGAAACCTATTGATTATATCCCCGAAAAATAGATAGCATCAAAATGACCAATCTAATTTTTTTGATGCTCTGTTTGTTACTGGGGATATTACTCAAACGGTTCAAAATAGTACCTGTCAATGCACACATAACACTCAACAATCTGATTTTATATGTCTGTCTGCCAGCTACTTCACTCGTTTATGGTAGTACGTTGGTTCTTGAAAGTAAATATCTATTAGCGATTTTGATGCCTTGGTTGCTGTATGCTGGCTCGTTTTTGTTTTTTAGATTTTTACGAAACTTTACAAACATAGACAGGCCAACGGAGGGTGTACTCATCATGACGGCAGGCATTCCGAGTATTTCGTTTGTCGGGTTTCCTGTTTTTCAGTTATTGTATGGCGAAGAAGGCTTGCAGATAGGTGTTTTGATGAGCCAAGCGGGATCGTTTTTGGCTTGTAGTACGGTTGGAGTCGTTACGGCGTCGATTTATGCGGCCAAAAACACCTCATTTACACAAATCGCAAAGGACGTGCTTACTTTTCCTACTTTTATAGCTTTTAGCTTGGCTATTGCTATCAATATTTTGGGGTTTCATTTTTCCGAAATAATTATCGATATTCTTAAAAAATATCGGTAGTGCTATAAATATGGTGCTGGCTTTGTAAAAACCAGCAGGGGTGTTATTTTTGTTTATCAAAGACTTAAATAACAAATCTAATGTGTGATACA
>JAYVJH010000261.1:0-2660 GCA_043769455.1 Runella sp.
CAGTAATTGGCATTTTGTATGCCCCAGACAAAGGCGAAGTAACCCGTGATAGATTGTCGTATAAACTCTCAAAATACCGTGAGCAACTCGAACAACTCATTGCCGATCTCATTGATGGCCAAGAATTACCCGATAGTTTGGCCAAAACCGAAGGTAAAAAAGTAGTGGACGAAACCCGAGACAAAGCCGAGCGCCTACTCGAAGACGTGGATAGGCTCATGGCTCAAATCAAAGGCGAGCCTGCGGTTGGTTAATTGTACTGAGTAATTGAAAAACATAAGAATAGCTCTATGCGATATTTATTTATAGTTCTGTTAGCACTCAATCTGGCTGCTTGCAGTAATAAAAAGAATCCGAACGAAACGTCCGCAATAATTGAAAAAATGCCAAAAATGGACTTTGGCAAAGATTCAACTGCTTATGATTTTGGTGAACTAACTGACGGACAAATCGTTGAGCATCAGTTTAAGTTTACAAACACAGGCGCATTTCCGCTTATCATCAACGATGTGCGAGCATCGTGTGGGTGTACGATTCCAGAATGGCCAAAAGAGCCAATAAGCCCTGGTGCTTCCGACAAAATTTTGGTGCGATTTAATACCAAAGGCAAAGCTGGCCCACAGTCCAAAACAGTTACCATTACAGCCAATACCAACCCGTCATATACCACCATTCAGTTTAGTGCCATGGTGTTGAGGCAAAGAGACAGTACAAGACTTAGGCAGTAGCCCATTATCAGTTATCAGTTGGCTGAAGCCAACTGCAATGGATACACAATATAGAGATAAACATTCATTGCCGGATTACAAATTAAACATCTGTTACAGTTGCTTGAAAGAATAAAGTAAGTTTTAACTGATTTCGTTTTTCACTTTTCACTATTTAAAAATGCAAACACTCCTACTACAAGCCGCCGCTGGTGGCATTAACCCTGCCCTATTACAGATTCTCTTTATGGGTGGAATCGTTTTGGTATTTTATTTCTTTATGATTAGACCTCAACAACAAAAACAAAAAGAAACCAAAAAATTTATTGACGGTGTTAAAAAAGGTGATGAAATTATTACGATTGGTGGCTTGCACGGCAAAGTAGCCTCTGTTGCCGACAATACCATTACAATCGAAGTCAATAACAATGGCACAAAGATGACTTTCGACAAGTCGTCTATCGCTCGTGCTGCTGTATCGGCTGCCTAACTAACTGACAATGAGTAAGCTCATCGGTATTTCGGGTGGTATTGGTTCTGGCAAAAGTGTCGTTTGTCAGGTACTCAGCAGCTTGGGCGTACCTGTCTATAATGCCGATGAGCGAGCTAAATGGTTGATTGAGAACGATGAATTATTGAAAGAAAATATCAAATCGTTGTTAGGTACTGAGGCTTATCTTAACGATGGTACTTACAACAGAACTTGGGTAGCCCAGCAAGTTTTCGAGAACTCTGCAATATTACAAAAACTAAATAGCCTTGTTCACCCACAAGTAGCTATCGATACCGACATCTGGGCAAAGGCCAACAGCCACAAACGGTATCTTGTCAAAGAAGCTGCACTTTTCAATAAATCTGGGCGGAGTACAGGTCTTCATAAATTGGTGGTCGTTATTGCACCTAATTTGTTGAAAATCAGCCGAATCAAAGCCAGAGACCCCCACCGCTCAGAGTCTGACATTGCCAAAATCATAGCCAATCAACTTACAGACGAGCAGCGACTACAAAACGCAGACTATGTGATTGAGAATGACGAAAACCAGTTAATCATTCCTCAAATATATCACTTGCATGAATTGTTTAGTAAGTAGCTTTCTGCACTTTTAGATACAAATCGTTGCCAACGTACCTTAAATCGTAGTAAATCGTTTGAGTACCGCCTGTGGCTTGGGCGTTAGCATCACCTGCTTTGTAGATTGGAAACTTCCGAATCATCTGAAAATCTTTGACCTCAAAAGTATCATGACCCATATAGCCTGCCTTGAATTTGGGTGTGAGTGCCTCGGTTTTGATTGCCCCAAAATCTGACGGATAAAACTCAAAGCCAATAATCTTGCCAAATGAGCCACTGCCATAGGTGCAGCTATATACATAAACTTCGGGCGAGCCGTTGTGGTTGAGGTCGCCAATCTGGGTATTGGTGGCGTAGCCGTCTATTTTTTGTTTGATGTTGAGCAGATATTGCCCGTCTCTGAAAACCCTGATATTCAACTCTCTGACTGCTCCCCATTCGGTGGTTATGATGTCAAAACGATAATTTTCAAACCGCAGTATTTTTTGGAATCTATCAAGATTTGTTGTATTTCCAAACAATAAAATAGCAATAAAAACAGTCAGTCCGACCTTCATAAGGTTCAAAAACTTGTGAAGGTTGGAGTTAAATGCGGTATTTTTGGGATAGAGCCTCAAAGTCATAGCGATTTTTGCTATTTATTTTATAGCAAAAATCGTGCCTTTATAGTTTCTTCGGCAAGATGCCGAACGATAGTCATCACTCGCAGGATACGAGCGACTGCTACGCAACAGCAAAATTAGGCTACTACTTTATCTCGCATCTTGACAAATTCTTTAAACCGTCGTGTGGTAGCCATCAAGAAGCCAATTACCAATATGAGTGTGCCAATCCAGAGTAAATTTATAAGTGGTTTTTCTACGACTTTGATAACAATAAAA
>JAYVJH010000262.1:0-3659 GCA_043769455.1 Runella sp.
GTTTTTCAGAACCTACGACTCCTGACTCAATGACACAAAACAACGTTCCGATTGGAATTGTCTCGCCTTCGGCTACCTTGATATGCAACACGCCATCGGCTTCGGCTACGACTTCAAACGAGGTTTTATCAGAATCTAAACTACAAATCACTTCATCACGCTTGACTGTATCGCCGTCTTTTTTAGCCCACGACCCTATCGTTACCTCTGATATTGATTCACCCACGCTGGGTACTTTCATTTCTATTGTTGCCATGTTTTTGTGTCAATTACTATAAATCCGTGAAATTGATATTATGATTTACTATTTTTTTAAAAATGCTTTATTGACCACTTCGGCTTGTTGTTGGTCATGAATCACGGTATATCCTGTCGATGGTGATGCGCTTGCTGGTCTTGAAATACACCTTAAAATTTTAGGATATGTTCGCTGAATAAAACTCCAGTAGCCCATATTTTCGGGTTCTTCTTGTACCCAAATCAATTCTGGGTTTTTATAATTTGCCAATATTGATTCTATTTGTTTGGCAGGAAACGGGTGTAGCTGTTCTACTCGCACGATTGCTACGTCTTTACGTTCATCTGTTTTTTGTTTGGCAGCCAAGTCCCAATATACTTTACCCGAACACAACAATACTCTTTTTACTTTATTGGCTTCGGCATAAGTATCGGGCATCGTTTCCTGAAAGCGAGTACCAGTCATAAAATCGGCCATCGACGACACAGCCACGGGCGAGCGCAACATAGACTTAGGCGACATCAAAATAGCAGGCTTACGAAAAGGCAATGCCAACTGACGGCGCATAAAATGAAACAAATTGGCGGGCGTGGTGATGTTACAGACATACATATTGTAGTCGGCAGATAGTTGCAAATACCGCTCTGGGCGGGCGTTTGAGTGTTCTGGCCCTTGGCCTTCGTAGCCATGCGGTAGTAGCAGCACCAACCCATTCATGCTGTTCCATTTGGCCTCGGCGGCGGCCAAAAACTGGTCTATCATAATCTGTGCGCCGTTTGAGAAATCGCCAAACTGTGCTTCCCAAATAACGAGCGCATTTGGGTTGGCCATGGAGTAGCCATATTCAAAACCCATGACTGCATATTCAGACAGCAACGAGTTATAAATCTCAAACTTACCTTGTTTGTCGTCTATGTGCGACAGACTGTTGTATTGTGCGTTGGTTTCTATGTCATGCAATACCGAATGTCGGTGCGTAAATGTGCCTCTCTGTACGTCTTGGCCTGTGAATCGAATGGTTTTGCCTTGGTTCAAGATTGAGCCATAACTAAGCAACTCTGCCGCTCCCCACGTAAAGTTGGCTGTGCCTTCAAACATTTGCTTGCGCTCGCCAATCAGCTTATCGATTTGCTTTATAACTTTAAAACCCGCTGGCAACGTTACCAATGCCTTACCTATTTTATCAATTTCGGCTTTTGTGATTCCTGTCTCTGGTGATTTTTCAAAATCTTCTGGCTTTGAAAATCGCAAATCTGCCCAGTCTTTTTCTAATTGTGGACGCTGGTAGGGTAACTGTCCTTTTTGCGCTCTTTTATAGTCTTCTTGCAGCTCTTCGTCCAGCTCTTTACGCATTTCGTCTGCCACGGCGGCATCTATGTCTCCACGTGCCGTGAGTGTTTGCAAGTACAAATCTCTTGGATTGGGCTGCTTGCTTATCACATCGTACATTTTTGGCTGCGTAAAGCGTGGCTCGTCGTTTTCGTTATGGCCGTATTTGCGGTAGCAGACCATATCAACAAACACATCTCTATTGAACTCTTGCCGAAACTCAATGGCAAGAGTCATTGCAAAAGCCACCGCCTCGGGGTCATCGCCGTTTACGTGTAGTATGGGGGCGTCAATAATCTTGGCAATATCCGAACAATAAATCGACGACCGAGCATCGTCAAAATCGGTCGTAAAACCTACTTGGTTGTTTATCACAAAGTGCAGTGTGCCACCCACATAATAGGCTGGTAGATTGGCCATTTGTGTTACTTCATATACTATGCCCTGACCTGCAACGGCAGCATCGCCGTGTATCAATATCGGCAATATTGGGTCATATTTGTCTTGTCTATCGATGTGGTCGTAATGTTTGTCGGCTCTGGCACGAACATAACCCTCAACAACAGGATTGACAGCCTCCAAATGTGACGGATTGGCGAGTAATTTTAAACTCACTCGTTTTCCGCTTGGAGTTTCTACCTGACTTTCATAGCCCATGTGGTATTTTACGTCTCCCGAACCACCGCCGTCGTTTTCGCTATCAAAAACATCTTCTTTAAACTCTTTAAACACCTGTGCATAAGGCTTTTGCATTATGTTTGTCAGCACATTCAAGCGGCCTCTGTGCGCCATACCTATCACTACCTCTTCAACGCCCAAATCTGCGCCTCGGTTTATAGCAAAGTCAAGTGCTGGAATAGTAGATTCCCCACCTTCGAGTGAAAACCGTTTTTTACCCAAAAATCTATTTTGCAAAAAATTTTCAAAGTAAACGGCATCAACCAATTTTTCAAGGATTCGTTTTTTTTGATTGTCTGTTGGCTTAAAAACCAAATACTCTTGCTCGATTTTTCGGCGCAACCAACTCTTGGCGGCACGGTCTCTGATGTATTGGTATTCAAAACCAATCTTGCTTGTATAAACCTTTTTGAGTGCATCAACAATATCTTTGAGTTTGGCTGGTTTACCAAATACTTCATACCCTGCTTCAAATACAGTATCTAAGTCGGCATCGGTCAAATTAAAATCTTTGAGTTCTAATTGCGGATTACGGTCTTTTCGAGCTGCAATTGGATTGGTGGCCGCCAATAAATGCCCCCGCTGACGATAGCCTCTAATGAGGTGTACTACCTCCATTTCTTTGCGTGTATGGCCTACCGAAACAGGCTTTTCTGCCTCGTTTTGAGTCTGTCCATTTGGGTTGTATTTAAGCGAAAACTCAAAACCCTCAAAAAAACGTTGCCAACTTACATCTACCGATTCGGGATTTTGCTGGTATGCTTTGTGTAAATCTTCTATAAAAGCCGCTTCGGAGTTGGCGATATACGAGTATTTTTCCATCTTTAATATTTACTTGACTAATGTTGTGGCAAAATTAAGGTTTGTTATTTTAAAAAATAATAAATCAGTAAATGTTTCTTAAAATAAATTTTTAGGCAGACCTAATTTTTAGGATTTGGAATAAAAGTAAAGGCCAATTCGTGAATTCCACCTTGATTACCCAAGTTTTCAATCATTTTGGAAGAATACGAATAATTGGCCGTTATGTTTTTATTGATATTATAACCCAATAAACCATACAAAAACCCTTCACGATTGACGTATTTCAGACTACGGTATGCTACTGTCGCAGTGATTTTATTTTGATAGACCGCTTGCAAATTTAGGTGATATTCACTTTTATCTGAAACCAATACCGAGGGTTTGAATATTATATCGTCATTGGCTTGTATCTGCAAACCACCATATACAAAAATTGGTTTGGGGTAAATTATTGTAGCAAATCCTGAGATGTTACCAATATTGTTACCAATAATTTCGGGCATCGATACACCAATCCAAAAAATATCATTTTGGTAGTTTATGCCTGCACCAGCCGCTCCTTTTGCTTTGTTTTGTACCAGTCCAGAACCAATATCAAATGCTGGGAGTA
>JAYVJH010000263.1:0-6478 GCA_043769455.1 Runella sp.
TCCAAATGAAGTATTTTCGCAAGCAATCCAAAATGACGGACAAGTTGCATTTATGACTTGAATCCGCCAATTCAAAAAAACCCTCTGCCACAAACACAAGATAAAAGGGCGTATTAGTGTTGTCCTGTGTTAAATTAAAGTAGTCTTTGGACGAATTACCGTTTGATATTTGAATTGCGCCTTGATTTAATTTGTAACGCCATTCAATTTCAAAATCAGAGTTCGTTATGTCTTTAATTTGACTAACAGTATAACCCATACTTTGCAATATGCTGACCGCTGAAATAACTAAATATCCATTTGTGGTGTTTAATTTGAGCATTCCCTCAGAAACCTTGACACCGTTTGCATCGAAATTTGTCAAAAAATTGGAAAGACCTACATTTGTTATGAAATCTTGTTTGACTATTAACTGTTTTGTATTTTTACTATATTGATTAGATAAATAAGAGTCTTTAGACCAAAAAGGGTCTGTATCAGTAGATTTGAAAAGCTCGTCTATGTAATATTTTCTTTTTACTCCTCTCAATATTGGAAAGCCTTTGATATTTGGATTGTCGACTTGTAAATTTGCCATAATTGATGTCAGCTCACCGTTTTCGAGTTGAGAGTTATCATGTGTTCTGTCCAAAACTGCATGACCCAGCTCATGGAATATTGCCTGCTCTCTGTACGATCCATTGCCTTCTTTCCAGTAAATAGAATCAATTATAATATTGTTATCCAAAGCCAAGCCTCCGTACTTACTAAGTTGTAGGTTACCAAAAGTAATATTAGTACGGTCAATTTTAGGAATAGGAATATTTCTATCTTTTGCCTCATTTTTGAACATATCTACATACTTCTGAAAAGTTGGGTCGATAATCTGTGGAGCGATGTTTTCGTCGGGGTGTTTACACCCACCAAAAAAGAATATTAGAAAGAAAACAAAGTAAAGAGATACTTTCATAAATGGTATTTTAAAAGTTCAAAAAAATCATACCCTTTAATAGTTTTGGCTACTATTTTATTGAGTGAGCCTTGCCGAATTGTGGCATATATAACTGGTTTAATCCTTTCCAGCAACTACTGTTTTGAGCATTTGCTGGAAAGGTAATCAACTAAAGAGTAGCACAGCTACCAGTGAAAGATATTTTTACTCCACAATCACTACCACCATACGTTGCCTCACAGTCTGCGGCACTCAGCATTGATGCGGGTAGACCATGCCTACAATGAGTTCCACTTGGCAGCCCGCCAGAACCTGTTGGCGCACCACCGTATGGTGGAGTGTACGTTCCATTGATCCCACCACCAGTATTGGGAATATACCCACCTTTTACCTTAGCGGCTTCTTCTCGGCTCAGTACTTCGACATCGCCAAAATCAAAATTTTGAAATTTACTTTTCATGTGTTTGTTACCGAAGGGTTTTAGGGCTTTTGCTTAGGTGCATTGGCTTGTAGTTCGGTGGGTCAAAGTTTTAAATATTTCTATATATATGTTATTCGTATTTGCATAATTTTACATAAGTTTGCATAAAAACTAAAACTATGTTAAAGATAGGAAAAAAATTGATACAACTGAGAGAAAAACATGGTTTTTCACAAGAAAAAATAGCAGATGCAATTGGTATATCGCAATCTAACTATTCACGAATAGAAAGCGACAAGCTATCGCCCACAGCCGAAGCCTTACCAAAATTGGCTGAACTATATGGTACTACAGTTCAAGACTTGATTGGTTCAAGTACACAAGGTTATACAAATTTAAGCAACTATAAAGATAACGCTTTTAGTGCTTATGTAGTATATCAAGAATCTCAAAAACAATATGAACGCATCATAGAATCACAAAAAGAAACCATAGCGGCACAAGGCAAAACGATTATGGCAGATAAAGACAGCATTGAGGCTTTGAAGGCGTTGGTAGCATCGCTACAAGCGCAGTTGGCAGAGTTGAAAAATAAGTCTTAAATTTGTAAGAAAAAACAAAATGATACCTCAAAGTGCTATCAAAATGAGTAACGTTCAGATGGAACTAGTCAAACTATACGCTCACAACGTGTCGGAACGTCAACTCCATGACATCAGAACATTGTTGGTCAAATATTTCGTAGAGGAAATAGACAAAGAAATGGATGAGATTGCAACCGAACAAAATTGGACAGCGGCTACCATCGAGAATTTAAAATAGACTAAAACCAGATTTTGATTTGTTTTTTACTTACTTCAATCAAATGATTTTGTTCTAAGAGCAACAGCATAGTTTGAAATTGAGACCGAAACAAATCTAATAAATCCCGATTTTTGATGTTGCCTGTTGTAATAAAAATTAGTTTGTAGGGCTTTCGTTTGAGAACAAAGGAGTCGAAAAAATCCTCATCTTTTGTAATCACAATGCGCTGTTCGGCTATGCTCAATTCAGAAATAACATGGTCGGGTATTGATTTGCTGGTGCCAAGCGTTAAAATATGAACAGCATCATGGCCTTTTGAATTAAGCCATTCTGATAGCAAAACAGGCAACTGCTCGTCAATTATAAAGTTCATGCGGCTAACGGTTGCGAACGAAAATGTGATAGTTGGGCTGCATAGCTTAGGCAGGCTTGAATATCTGCTAATTCTAAATTAGAATAATCGCTCAATAATTCTTGATAAGTCATACCACTGGCCAATAACTCTAAAACCGTAGTTACCAACAACCGAGAGCCTCTGATGGTTGGCTTACCATGGCATATTTCTGGACTGATTGTAATTCGTTCAAGCATCGGTTTTGATATTTAATTTCTGCAAAAATACTAAAATTGATTGAAAAATGAAAATCGTACAGTCATATTGGTCGCCTGCAACAGGTGGGCTGGGGTTTGGTGGAGGCTGGCTTTCGGCAGAGTACCATTGGCAGTCGTGGGCGTTGAGTGTGTTGCAATTACGACAATTTTATGACGAAGTAGAACTCGTTACCGATGCCGTAGGCAAGCATATTCTGATAGACGTTCTTCAACTTCCTTATACGAGTGTGCGAGTGGTGTTTGACGAAGCTTTGGCGGCTTACCCACACGACCTATGGGCATTGGCCAAAATATATGCGTATAGTATTCAGAATGAGCCGTTTCTGCACATAGACGGCGATGTGTATATTTGGAAACGCTTTGAACTACACATAGAAAACGCCCCGCTGGTAGCCCAAAATTTTGAAGTTGATTTTCCTTTTTATCGTGAGTCTTTACACTTAGTACAAGATTTAACAGACCAATTACAAAATGTAAAAAGTCAGTACGCTGCCAATGCTGGTATAATAGGCGGACATCAATTCTTTGTTTTTAAGAAACACAAAGAACTTACCTTTGAGTTGTATGAGACGATACTGAGTAGCTCTCAGCACATAAATTGGCAATCGTTTAATATGTTTTTTGAGCAGTTTTTGTATAAAATCATAGCTAAAAATGAGCAAATTGAAATAACCTGTCTTTTTGAAAACATACAATCAGACCCACTCTATCCTAATCTTGCAGACTTTCATTTAGTACCATATTCAAAAACGTATATTCATGCACTTGGCAACTACAAACGCCAAGAGGTAGTGGTGCATCATTTGGCTAAACGCCTGCGGCAAGATTATCCGAGTTATTATTATCGTATTTTGAGGGCTTGTCAGTCGGCAAGTTTACCGCTTCATAGTCAGGTGTATAACCTGCCTGAGCTTTCACCCAATAAGCACGATGATGCGTATTTCTCAAACTTAGAGCATACCTATCAGTCATTTACTCAGACAGATATTCGTTATTTTTATGGCAAAAGTATGGCCGCATACAAAAGCGTTGATGCACTGTTTGGCTTGCCTTTTGAGCAAATTTTACTGCAAACAGTTGTACTTTGTAGTGATGTAAAAATAGTTGAAGAAACCGAGCCGACACTCAAACAAACGCTACACTTTACCAATCTTTTGTTGCTACAAGCCCAAGAAAGAGTATTAGACAATCTTGATATGATACTCTACGATACCTGCGCCGAGGTCCAAACTATTGGGCAAATTATTGATGGGGTGGGGCAGTATTTCCCAAAAGAAGAACTGGCCAGCGATTTGCCTAAATTTCAAAACTTAGTCTTAGACCGTATCAGGGTTGGGCTGTATTTGGGGGCGTTGGAGGTGTACTAAATATTGCCACCGCTCAACCTTGTTTTTTGCCTTTGGTTAATTATTCTAATCCAACAAACACAAAAAATTTGGGAAATAAACAACGATTTCTTAAAATTGTACAAACTTTAAAACAAAAATAAAATGAAAACAATGAAAGTACTTTCGGTAGCTGCGCTTGCGCTTTTGATGTCGGTGGCGAGCTATGCTCAAACTGCCGATGAAGTGATTGCCAAATACCTCGAAACCACAGGTGGCAAAGCCAAATGGGAAGCCCTAAAAAGTGTAAAAACAACCGCCAAAATAAAAATGCAAGGCATGGAGTTGCCGTTGGTTATTGCCCAAAAAGCCCCAAACAAAATGATGACCGTGGCTGAGTTTCAGGGTATGAAGTTTTATCAAGGCTGTTTTGATGGTACTACAATGTGGGGAACAAACCAGATGACGATGAAAGCCGAAAAGTCGGAGGCCGAAGAAAGCGAAAACATGAAAGACCAGTCTGAACTGCTCGATCCGTTTATTAACTACGCAGCACGTGGCTACAAAGTAACTCTCGAAGGCAAAGAAACTATTGAGGGGGCGGAGTGCTTTAAAATAAAACTGACTCGTAAGCCAGTTAAAGTGGAAGGCAAAGAAGAAGAAAACTCAAGCGTTTATTTTTTCGACACCCAAAACTATGTGCCTATCGTTGTTCAAACAACTATTAAAAAAGGTCCAGGCAAAGGTATGGTTTCAGAAACACTAATGAGCGATTACCAAGAGGTAAATGGCTTGATGTTTCCGTTTTCGATGACACAACGGGCTAAGGGACAAAAAGATGGACAAAATATAGTGATTGAAAAAGTCGAAACTAATATCGATTTGGACGATGCAATGTTTATGATGCCTGCCGAAAAAGCCCCAGAAGTAAAAAAATAGTCTCTATTGAATTATTATAACCTTTGCAAGACAAGCCTGTTTTGCAAGGGTTTTTTTAAATCCATAATCTTTTTAACAATCATGAAAAAAACATACTCAATTATATTATTTCTTCTTGTTGGCTTTGTAGCGCAAGCACAAGATGCTATTCCGCTCAAAGGCGATGAGCTTTTTGGTTCACTGTCGGCACGCCACCTTGGCCCCGCACTGATGTCTGGGCGAGTGTCGGACATAGAAGGCCACCCTACCGACCCCAAAATTATGTATGCTGGCGCAGCTGGTGGCGGTGTATGGAAGTCGTCGGACGGGGGCGTAACCTACAAACCAATGTTCGACAAACATATTCAGTCGATTGGTGCTGTGGCCATTGACCAAAAAAATCCAGACAAAACGGTTTGGGTTGGTACTGGCGAGTGTTGGACACGCAACAGCGTAACCGTAGGCGACGGTATCTATAAAAGTGATGATGGTGGCGAAAACTGGACAAAAATGGGTCTCGAAAAATCAGAACGCATCAGTGCCGTCAAGATTGACCCAACCAACTCAGACATCGTATATGCAGGTGTAATGGGCACACTGTGGGGGCCGAGCGCAGACCGTGGTGTATATAAAACAACTGACGGTGGCAAGACTTGGAACAATATTTTTTCGGTCAATGAAAACACAGGTTGCTCAGAATTGGTAATTGACCCCCAGAACTCAAATATATTGTATGCTGCTTTTTGGGAGTTTAGGCGCACGGCTTATTCTTTCAATTCGGGTGGCGAAAACAGCGCACTCTACAAATCGGTTGATGCTGGCAAGACTTGGAACAAAATACACAACGGTTTTCCGACTGGGCCAATAGGCCGTATCGCCATTGCCGTTGCTCCCTCAAAGCCCAGTTTATTGTATGCAGTTATAGAGTCGAATAGTGCCGAGACCAAAGGGCTTTATCGGTCAGAAGACTCGGGTGCTTCATGGAAACGTACCAATGGTGATTTTGAATTGGCAGTTCGTCCGTTTTATTTTTCTCGTATTGTGATTGACCCAAAAAATCCCGAAGTTGTGTGCAAGGCAGGTTTGAGTGGCTCAATTAGCAAAGATGGCGGCAAAACATTCAGAACCATTGGCTCAGTTCATAGCGACATACACGATTTTTGGTTTGATATTAACAATTCAAATCAGATTACGGTCTGTACCGATGGTGGCATATATCGGTCGTGGGACGGGGCAAATACCTTTGATATGGTCAAAAACCTGCCACTTTCGCAAGCCTATCAAGTCAGTGTCGATAACGCCAAGCCTTACAATGTTTACATTGGCCTACAAGACAACGGCTCATGGTACGGCCCCTCAGAAAGCCCAGGCGGAATCGAAAATCGTGATTGGTTCAGCGTAGGTCAAGGTGATGGTTTTAGAACTTACCGCCACCCAACTAAGGCCAATATCGTTTATTCAGAAATG
>JAYVJH010000264.1:0-4425 GCA_043769455.1 Runella sp.
CCACCGCTAATTTACGTCATTACGCCCACAAACCAAAAAGCCGACTCACAGAATCGGCTTTTTGGTTTGTGTATATCAGACGCAGTCTTAGAAACGGAAGTGCGAGAACGCCTTGTTGGCTTCGGCCATGCGGTGCGTATCGTCTTTCTTTTTTACAGATGCACCTTCGCCTTTTGAAGCCGCCAATATTTCGGCAGCCAAGCGGTCGGTCATTGTTTTTTCGCCACGCAAGCGTGAGTATTTTATCATCCATTTCATACCTACCGATAGTTTACGATCTGGGCGTACTTCGGTTGGTACCTGAAAGTTAGCCCCACCCACACGGCGGCTTTTTACTTCTACGCTTGGCATTACGTTGTTGAGCGCACGCTTAAATACCTCTAAGCCATTTTCGCTTAAACGCTTCTCGACTACATCGAGCGCATCATAAAATATACTGTACGCCAGTGTTTTTTTACCGTCATACATGAGGTTGTTTACAAATTTTGTTACCAACACATCACGAAATTTTGGGTCAGGCAAGACGTATCTTTTCTTTGGTTTTGACTTTCTCATTTTTTTGTTTTTTTAAACAGGTTTTGTTCTAAAACTTGATTCACCCCGATTTTCGAGATTACTTCCCTTTATAATATTACTTTTACTGACGCAAATGCAACAAAGGACTTTGCACTATTGTTTTTTACTTCTTGCCACCTTTTCCTTTTACTGGAGCGGCTACTTGACCTGGCTTAGGGCGTTTTGTACCATAAACCGAGCGAGACTGCTTGCGGCCACCAACACCGGCGGTGTCTAATGCGCCACGAATGATGTGGTAACGAACCCCTGGAAGGTCTTTTACACGGCCACCACGTACCAACACGATTGAGTGTTCTTGCAGGTTGTGGCCTTCGCCTGGAATATAGGCGTTTACTTCTTTTCCATGAGTTAAGCGTACACGAGCCACTTTACGAAGGGCTGAGTTTGGCTTTTTGGGCGTGGTGGTATATACACGGGTACAGACCCCACGACGTTGCGGACATGAATCCAAAGCGGGTGACTTTGATTTCCAGGTCATTTTTTCGCGTCCTTTACGAACTAATTGCTGAATCGTAGGCATTTACTTTTTGTTATTTAAAATATACTTTTTCCAAAATGGAGTGCAAAAATAAGCCTTTTAATTTTGAATTGCAAAGGCTATTGCGTTTTTGTGTACTAAGTTTTCAAAAAATATTTGAGGTCTGGTGTTATTTCAATAAGGCAAATAACCGTTAAATAAGACAACCATACCGTTTGATAACTTCAAAATCTGTATCTGGGCAAAGTAGTGTAGTTTCGGTTTTTAATAAAAATCATGAAATACTTAAACTAAATGAAATCATTAAAAGCCATCGCACTACTTTGCCTTTTGTCGCTCGGTACTTGGGCGCAAACTCGCAAACCCGACTTGATTCATAAAAAAGACAAATCGGTCATCGAAGCCATTATTGTTGAAATTGACGATGATCAAATACAATATCGTAAGTTTAGTAGCCCAACGGGTCCTATATTTGGAATAAAGCGCAGCGAACTATCAAAAATTATATACAGCAATGGCGACACAGAAATGATGAATGGAAAGACCGACAAGCCCGATAAAGTGAGTAAGACCAAAGAAAAAACGGAGGACAAACCAGCAAAAATCAGCAAAACCGAAAAAGTTAAAAAAGTCAGTACGTTAGATGGCTTAGGAGGCAATTTGAATTTTAGCGTTGGCCTGCGGGGAGGCATAAACCTCAATACAGTTTCTAAAGAACCCACGGGATTGCTTCCCAGTACTAAAGTAGAGCAATTACTGGGCTTTCATGGTGGCTTAGTGATGGAGTTGGGTGGTAAAATGTTTTCTGTTCAGCCAGAAGTACTGTTTTCGCAGATTGGTGCAAAAGTTGTTATTAGTCCAGACACTAACAACATAAACAACCCTGGCGGAACGATAAAACTTAGTGGCAATACCGTTACGGTTCCTGTATTATTGAAAGCGAAATTTGGAACATCAGATAACCTAAAATTTTTTGTCAATGCAGGGCCATATATGTCTTATTTGCTCAATTCAAGAGTTGTAACTATGTCAGGTGACATGATAATTTCAGATAAAAAAGCGGAATTTACAGACAACAAAGGGCGTATTGGCTACGGTGTCATGGCTGGCGGTGGTGTAGAATTAGGGCTGGGCTTTGGTAAACTACTCATCGAAGGCCGCTATGCGCTGGGCTTGGGCGACAATGCAGGCTCAACGGCAGGAATGGCAAACAACGAGAGTTTCCCACGGTCTATCATGGTGAGTGTAGGTGTTTTGATACCGATTGGAGGCAAATAATTAGTGTAGAGTGAAGAATTTAAAATTTAAAATTATTAACAACAATGAAAAAAACAATATTCATAACCTTAACAACCATCTTGACAAGTATAGCTGCTTACTCGCAAGATGTAATTTACTTGGCCAATGGCAATCGTTTGGAGGGAGTTCAGATAGTAGAAATTGCCGATAAGAAAGTGTATTTTATGGAGCGCAAAGGCGATTCTGAATTTAAGAGAGCTTACAAGCGTTCAGGAATTTCGGTTATTTTTAGGGCCGACGGTCGTTATTTGATGATGGCCGAACTGGACGAAAAACCCGAAAAAGCGCAGTTACAGTTAGAAGAGTACCTCAAAGCACCAGCCCGAAATGTATCTAAAGATATTATCATCAAAGCCAAACCACTGAAAGCAATCGTCGGACTTATATCTTATGAAAGCGACGACGTGCTAAACTATGCCAACGACGACGGCAATGCGGCATCTATCAACAAAAAAGATGTAGTGATAGTGTTTTATAAAGATGGTAGCCATCAGCTTACTCGTGAACCCGACGACGTGGTGGCATCGCTCATAAAAGTACAAAAAGACTTATCGAAAGCCGAAGAGGCTGTTTTTAAACCCGCCGAAACAGCCCCCGAACCAATACCAGAACCAGTGGCAGAACCAGTAGTTTCAGAGCCAGCCCAGCAAAGCGATCCAGTAGCTTCTACACCAGCCAGCGAGCCTGCCGCAGCCGTTACCCCAAAACCGAATATAATAAAGCCCACTAAGGGCAAAAAAGGCAGCAAACCAACGCAATCAATACCCACACTGAGCGAAGAAGAATATTTGGGTTATAGACAAAAAGGTGTAGATAAAGTAAAAGAATTTGAGTCTTACTTGAACGTAATTGCCAACAAAAACATCGACCCCGACGAAAAAGACAAAGCCATTGAAGAAGCTGCCAAGCTTTTTATTCCAGGCTCAACGATTGAGGTAACATCGCTCAACAGACCAGGTGTGAGTAAATACGACATCAAAGACTATCTGACCCGCTTGAAACTACTCCCTTACGCTTCGGCCAAATTGGAGTGGGCAAATGTGGGCTACGTCAAAGAACTCAAACAAGAAGCCGATGGCAACTATTACGGCACCATCACGGGCGAGCAGACTTTTATAGGTTTGGGCGACAGTGGCGAGCCAATTTACAGTGATGTTACCAAAAAAAGCGTAAAAGTACGCTTGAAGTCATATCAAAAACAAATAGAAGGGGCAGAACAACTCAACTGGGAGCTACTTTTGGGGAGTATTGGTATTGAAGTTGGTAAATAGAAATAAAAACTTTGCTTTGAAGCCACAAAAGTATTATTTTTGTGGCTTCAAAATTTAACATAAATAACTAAATCAAAATGGGTACTATCATATTTTTTGTTGTTTTATTGGCGGTCGCTTATGCCGTGGGTGTAATCCTTGAAAAGAACGAGCGAAGCTATACAAAGTATTTCAAAGATTAGTGTAATATTAACACACTGATAATCAATTATTAGTGTGTTATGTTTGTTTTTTTGAACAAAAAAACAACAAAATATTTGTATATTAAAATCTAATCCTGCATATTTGCAGTCCCAAATCGAAAGAAAAGGGAGTTTAGCTCAGTTGGTTCAGAGCATCTGCCTTACAAGCAGAGGGTCGGGGGTTCGAATCCCTCAACTCCCACCAAAACCCCGTTAGAATACTTCTAACGGGGTTTTTTATTGGAGTGCCTCCGACAAGAAAAGTATATCGTATAGGGGTTGTACCGACTTGGCCGCCTGTCAGATAACCGTAAATATAAGAGGGGTAACTTACCTTTTGTTATAGTGCGGCTTTCTCATGAAAAAAAGCATATTTTTGAAGATCGGAAAGAACAAAATAACTTTTGTGGAAATGCTAATTGAGAACAAATACAGTACTTTTTTTGAATTACTCAACATTGGACAAGATTTAGATTTACGAGATAATAAAGGTAAAAAGCACCGTTTTTCGGTAGTTATTCTGGTAGTGCTATAAATATGGTGCTGGCTTTGTAAAAACCAGCAGGGGTGTTATTTTTGTTTATCAAAGACTTAAATAACAAATCTAATGTGTGATACA
>JAYVJH010000265.1:0-2417 GCA_043769455.1 Runella sp.
CAGCGAAACAGCTCTCTATGGCCTGAGCAGTATTGTTGGTCGATTTATCAATTACTTGCTCGTACCGCTCCATACTTGGATTTTTGGCCGCCCCAGCGACCTTAGCCCCACCGTTGATTTGCTGGCGTGGGTAGCCATTATGAACATCGTTTATACGTTTGGGTTAGAGACTGGCTTTTTTAGATATGCCTCCAAGACAGGTGAAATTCAAAAATTTTATAACCAAACCCTTACGTCGGTCATTGTTTTGGCAGCTGGTATCTCGTTTTGTATCGTCATGGGCGCACCGCTCATTGCCCAACTGCTGGACTATCCCGACAAAGCACACATTGTGGCCTGGCTGGCTGCCATTATGTTTATTGATGCCGTTGTGGCTATACCATTTGCTCGGCTACGGCTCGAAAAAAAGGCCAAACGGTTTGTCTATGTCAAAATCGTTAATATTTTGCTTACCGTTTTTCTTAATATCTTCTTTTTGGTGTTTTGTAAAGGTATTTATGACGGGCTATTTTTGCCACAATATAAACACATCATTGCACATATCTATCGGCCCGACTGGTCGGTTGAGTATATTTTTATTGCCAATCTTATCGCCAATGCTTCATTTATATTTTTGCTTCGCAAGCAGTTTTTAGATTTTCAGTTTCAGTTCGACAAAAAACTATTTGTCGAACTGTGGCATTATTCGCTACCTATCATGGTTTTGGGGCTTATTGGTACCGTAAATGCAATGACCGACCGCCTTTTTTTGAAACAGCTACTTCCAGCCAATTTTTATCCCAACCGTTTGTCTGCCGATGCTTTGGGCATTTATGGTCAATGTTACAAACTCTCAATGTTGATGCAGTTGGCAGTGCAGTCGTTTAAGTTTGCCGCCGACCCCTTTTTCTTTTCAAATGCCGATGATAAAAATGCACCTGCTTTGTTGGCACTTGTCATGAAATGGTTTGTGATAGTGTGCGTAGTGCTTTGGCTATTGGTGAGTTTGAACAACGATTTGATTGGACATTTGTTTTTGCAAAATAAAATTTATCGAGAAGGACTCTACGTTGTACCTATTTTGTCGTTAGCCAATTTGTTTTTGGGGGTTTATTACAACCTCGCTTTTTGGTTTAAGCTCACCGACAAAACCAATTATGGTATCCTGACTTCGGGCGTGGGCGTGGTGCTGACTGTCGTTCTCAACATTATACTTATTCCCAAAATAGGCTATTTGGGCTGTGCTTGGGCGTTTTTGGTGTCGAGTGTAGCTATGTGTGTGGTGTGCTACATGTTGGGCGAGCGGCATTATGCAGTTCCGTACAATCTGCGCTCGGCGGCGGGCTATATTCTGACTGCGGCGTTACTTATTTACCTGTCATCACTTATTAAAATCAACAATTTGGGTATTTCTGTTGTTTATCATTCGGTGTTGTGTTTGTTGTATTTTGGTGGAATAATCATTGTTGAACGAAAAGCCATTCCATTGAAAATCAGACAAAAAATAAAAATATTGCAATAAGTAGTGAATAATGAAAAATTGTATGGCTGTCCAACAATCAGGTTTAAAATAATCTAAGTATCGTTTGCTGGTAAATAACTATTTAAAAATATTCTTAGAGTTTTAAAGGAAACAAAAAACTATTTTATGAAACTACACACTAAAATATTATCGCATTTGGTCATTTTTGTATTTCTGTGCCTAACAACATTGGCCTGCAATACCGACCCAAATACAGTTTATAAACAACACGAAGACATAGAAGACGGTAAGTGGTTTTTGAAAAACGAGCCTACTTTTACCTTTGAAATCACAGACACAACCCAGCGGTATAATGTATATTACTTGGTCAGAAACAGCTCGGCTTATCCATACTTTAATCTATACGTCAAACGATTTTTGTTGGACGACAAACAAAAACCCATTGACGAAGCCCTCAACGAACTGATTTTGATGGACGAGAAAACAGGAAAGCCTCTGGGCGATGGCATGGGAGATTTGTTTGACCATAAAATTGTAGCACTAAAAAATTATAGTTTCAGTCATAAAGGTAAGTATTCAATCAAAATCCGTCAATATATGCGGCAGGACCCATTGCCTGAAATTCTGAGTATGGGAATCAGTATCGAAAAAATAGCAGCTTTAAAGTAATTATGGAAACATTTATCCCGTTTTTCCCACTCAATCTTATCGTTTACCCAAACGAAAGCCTCAACTTGCATATTTTTGAGCCACGCTATCGGCAACTTGTAAATGAATGTTTGGAGACGGGTAAAACCTTTGGTATTCCTGCTTTTATAAACAACAAACTACCAGGATTAGGCACTGAGGTTCAGATAATAGAACTCTCGAAACGATATGAAGATGGCCAAATGGACATCAAAACAAAGGCTTTGCGTGTGTTCAGGATTGTAACATTTGAAAATCCCGTTGTGGG
>JAYVJH010000266.1:0-3004 GCA_043769455.1 Runella sp.
CTTGACAATCATGTGGGAGCTATAAAATTCTATTTATGCTACCATAACTTGAATCATTCCATGGGACTCTTAGCACCATAAAAATAGCACTACCGAAATATAAAATCAAAAATCTAGCGTAAAAAACTGAAAATTGAAGAAAAAATGCCAAGCCGAGAAGATATTGAGATTTGGTGTAAATGAGGATTTTACTGATTTTGAAGACAATAACCAGCTAAGATAATGACAATGACATTGATAAAACATCCGCTAACAGACGAAGAACGCAAGGCCAACCAAAAGGCATTAGCAAAGCATTTGTTAGACCGCAAAAAACAGGCGCAAGCAGAGATGTTAGAAGAATACAGAACGAATCCAAGAATTAAAAAAATCTTTGAGGAGTTACAACAACAAAATAAGATAGAAAATGCCCTATAAGTTTAGGTTTGACAAAGAGATACACGATTCGTATTACTTTACAACTGACTATGAGGTAAAGTATGAGGTGCGTTTCAAAGAGTTTTTCTATCTTTTTGACAAGACAAGTGAATACACGCATCACACTTACGAATTTTCAATCATTCTTTTGTACGAACCCAACGAAAAATCAGTTCCAACAGACGTTAAAATTGCAATAACTATTGCTGCTATATTTGATGATTTTTTTGAGCGGCAAACAGAAACCGTTACCATTTATATTTGTGATAGCTCTGACGGTAAACAAATGGCTCGACATCGCAAATTTTCGGCTTGGTTTGCTTCGTTTGGTAATGAAAAGTACCTCAAAGTAGATTTTCTATTAGATGAAGAAACGGTGCCTGTTTCGCTTGTTTTGCAACATATCAACCCCTACAAAGACCAAATTACTAGAGAATTTGAGATAATTTCTGGTGGTTACGGGCAGATGGAAAAATAAAAAACAGGACTTCAACTATTTTTTTCCAAAACCTTAACCAAAACACCAAAATCTTTTGGGTAAGGGGCTTCTATCGTTATCTCGTCGCCATTGAGCAGCGCAAACGTGAGCGAAAAAGCGTGCAATGCCACTCGACCAATGAGCGGCTGCTCTTGGCTGTCTTGCTTCAAATTAAATTTGCGTTTCAGAGTTGATAGATACACGTCTTCGCCGCCGTAAGTGGGGTCGCATACGATTGGGGCTTTGAGGCACATCAAATGTACTCTGATTTGGTGCATGCGCCCTGTGATGGGCATACACTCAACGAGAGTATGTTTCTTGAATTTTTGTTTTGTAAAAAATACCGTCTCTGCAGCTTTGCCTTTGGCTCTATCAATCCGAACTGAGGTATTGTCTTTGACGGGGGCAATGGGCAGATAAACCGAAATACTGTCAAAATCGTGTAGGCCACCGACTACGGCATGGTAGCATTTGGTTAATTCTCGATGCTCAAACTGCATAGAAATATGTCTATACGCAGCTGGATTTTTGGCAATAGCCAATACGCCCGATGTTTCTTTGTCGAGGCGATGTGCGGCTTGTGCATCAAAACTATACTCCTTGGCCGAGCGCAAAATACTCACCGAGCGGTCGGCGGTGCGCTCATTGATAGACGGCACCCCCGAGGGCTTGTTGATGACTATAAAATCATCGTCTTCAAATAAAATAAGGTCTTTAAAATTGAATTTCATGGCCAAAAATACGCCATTATTTCGTATTCTTCACCAGATTTACATAGAATTTGATAACGTTCTTGAAATCGTTGGTACTGATTCGCTCGTTTGTACCGTGTGGCCGTTTGAGGTCTTCTTCGTTCATTCGGACAGGCATAAATCTAAATGAATTTTTGCAGACTGTTCGATAAAAGCGACAATCGGTTGCGGCCAAAACCAAATAAGGCGATACTGTTACGTCTGGAAAACAACTTTTAATGGTGCGGTGCAAAACCCTAAAACCAGTAGAGGCAGTGTCGGCAATAGGCGACGGCTCGGAGTCAAATTCTTTGAGCGTTTCGACTGTAATGCGCTCATTGTTAATTATTTTTTTGACATAATCAACAACGCCCTTGATGGAGTCGCTGGGCAAAATACGAAAATTAACAACTGCCGTAGCCTCGATGGGTAATACGTTGTCTTTGATGCCTGCGTTTATCATAGTCGGGGCGGTAGTGGTACGAATTGAGGCTGCACCAGAGGGGCTTTTTGCCAATGCGTTTTGGATTATTGAACCAAATAACCAACGATTGGACATGGCCATTTTTTGGCTAAAAGCCATCTCTGGCCCAATATAGTCGAGCATACTTTGGGTAGCTATGCCCAGGCTTGTCGGGAATGGATTTTGTTGTAATTTGCTAACGGCTTCTGCCAACATTCCGATACTGGTTTGGGCTGGTGGCATAGACGAATGCCCACCATCGCCGAGTGCCGTGAGGCGGAGGCTGGTGTAGCCTTTTTCGGCAATGCCTACCAGAGCCAGCGGCTTGTTGAGTCCCGAAATACCGTCGATTTTTATAGTGCCGCCTTCGTCAATAATGTATTCAAGTTCTATCTTACGGTTTTCCAATAATTTGACAATGTTCTTAGCACCATTTCGCCCCGATACTTCTTCGTCATGGCCAAAAGCAATATAAAAAGTGCGCTCGGGTCGGTAGCCCTGTTTTAGTAAATGTTCGAGGGCTTCAAAAATACCAATAACCGTGCTTTTATCGTCCAACGACCCTCGGCCATAAACAAAACCCTCGGCTATGTTGCCTGCAAAGGGCTGGTGTTTCCACATTTTTTCTGTGCCTTGCACAACTGGCACCACATCATAATGCCCCATGAGCATAGCAGGCTTGGCGGTTGTGTTTTTGCCAGGCCACTCAAACAACAAACTAAAACCCCCTACTCGCTCGTGTTTAAGGGCGTGGGTGAGTGGGTATGTTTTCTGAACAAAAGCCAAAAACTTGTCAAATTGCGTGCTATCCATCAAACTGATGTCGGCATAAGATACTGTTTTAAATCGTATTGATTCAGATAAATGGTTAGCGGCAGAATCGCTGATGTTGATAGCTGGCGCAAGTGGTACACC
>JAYVJH010000267.1:0-1740 GCA_043769455.1 Runella sp.
ATGCCTTCTTGTGCTATTATTTCTTTGACCATCAAGTCAAAATAAGTATTGATTAACGCAACTACAATATCTGGCTTTTGGGTTTCTGAAATAGCCGTAAACCCGCATATATCTATAAAAACAACAGTGGCTTCGATGGTTTCGTTGGCAATAATGGCCGACTCAAACTCTTGCCGATTCATGAAGTTGAGTACGTTTTCATCGACGTACATCTTCAAGATATTGTTTTCTTTGATGGCCGTGAGCGTTTGTTTTATTTGTTTGGCGTGGCTTAGTGTTTTTTGAATCGTTATTTCTAAATCATCAAAGTTGATTGGCTTAGTCAAGAAATCAAATGCTCCCCGATTCATCGCCGTTCTGATGTTACCCATGTCGCCGTAAGCCGAAATCATAACAGACTTGAGCAAGGGTCTTATTTCGGCAATTTTATTGAGCAGCGTCAGACCGTCTATTATGGGCATATTTATGTCGCTCAAAACCATGTCTAAATCGGGCTGTTGCACTATTTGCTCGATGGCTTCTTGGCCATTACGACTAAAATAAAATTCGTATTGTTGTTCTCGAATTTGCCGACGAAATTTTTGTTTTATCAACAGTTCCAAATCAGGCTCATCATCTACAACTAATATTTTTGCGGTCATTGTAGTAGTCTTTCTTTGAGTGCTGTAAAGTCAATAGGTTTGCTCAAAAAGCCATCAGCACCGAGTTCTTCTGCTCGTTGGCGAGTTTGTTGGTCGCCATAAGCCGTTATTAGCAGTACTTGTGGTGGAATGGCGGGGTATTTTTCTTTGAGGTGTTTTAACAACTGAAACCCCGACATTCCTGGCATATTGATGTCCGACAATATCAGCACATATTCCGACTCGTTTTCTTTGAGTATTTCCAAAGCATTTTCGCCCGATGTTGCAAATGCAAACTCCAGCTCACCTGCTCGTATTTCTTTACGAAACCGCTGTACAAAAAGCGTCTGAATGTCTATTTCGTCATCTACTACCAATATTTTCATGTCTGTTTTGTTTGTTTGTGTTTTTGAAACTTATCCAAATTCTCTACCTAAAACTCAGCCGATTTGGGCGCACGTGGAAACGGAATGACATCTCTAATATTGCTCATGCCTGTTACAAACAACACCAAACGCTCAAAACCCAACCCAAAACCTGCGTGGGGGGCTGTACCAAACTTGCGAGTGTCCAAATACCACCAGATAGCCTCTGGCTCAATGCCTACTTCGTGCATACGGGCGGTGAGTTTTTCGAGGTTTTCTTCACGCTGGCTACCGCCTATTATCTCGCCAATGCCCGGAAACAGTACGTCCATTGCTCGTACTGTTGGCCCACGGTCGCCGTCTTGCAAGTCGTTTTGTTTCATATAAAACGACTTGATTTCTCGTGGATAGTTGGTCAATATTACGGGTTTCTTAAAATGTTTTTCGACCAAATACCGCTCATGCTCGCTCTGCAAGTCCACACCCCAGGCGATGTCGTACTGAAATTTCTTTTCTTTGTAGTGCTTCGATTTCAACAACACATCTATCGCCTCAGTGTAAGTTAGTCGCTCAAATGGGTTTTCTAACACAAATCGTAGCTTTTCGGTGAGTGGCATGGTGCGCTCGTTTTGTGGCTTGGTTTTTTCTTCTTCGGTCAGTCGGTTTTCCAGAAACTGAATGTCGTCTTTACAATTTTGGAGGGCGTAGTCAATCAGATATTTCAAAAAATCCTCAGCCAAATTCATGTTGTCTTC
>JAYVJH010000268.1:0-3236 GCA_043769455.1 Runella sp.
ACTGCCGCAATCGAACCGCCAATGACCAATGCTTGTTTACCTATTTGCGAAGCATTACTTTTTAAATCGCCAATTTTTTCTTCCAAAACCTGTTTGTAACTGTCCGATGTTTGTTGCAATTCAATCTTTCTGTTGGTTGTATTTCCAAAAGGTTCGGCGAAAGAAGCGATATTTTTCAAAAAATCATTCATCGTTTTGGGTTAAATAGTCCTCAAAAGTCGTAAAAAATGCCAATAAGAGCAAATCCTAACTTCAAAATTTAGATATTTGACGAATTATAAGCACTTTGATAGTAATTTTGTGGTTCAAATTGATAAAATAAGCGTAGCTATAACCCAATAATAGCAAGGCTATGAGCGACTCAACAACAATCGTATGTGAGGCTTAGTGATAACTGATAACTGATAACTGAACAAATGCCATTAGACCAAGAACCAGAAGAAGGCAAAGAAATGTCCTTCATTGACCATTTAGAAGAACTACGTTGGAACATAATTAGGGCTGTTGGCTCTATATTGATTTTTACCGTTTTGGCTTTTGTTTTTATTGAACAAATCTACGACAAAATTATATTGGCCCCATCTCGTCCTGATTTTTGGACGTACAAAATGATGTGCAAACTGGCGGCTTTTACTCATGCCGATGGCCTTTGTATTGACAAGTTAGATTTTGAACTTCAAAGCCGAGAAATGTCTGGTCAGTTTTCGATGGCCATGCTCTCTTCGCTTATCATTGGTTTGCTTTTTGCTTTTCCGTATGCTTTTTGGGAAATATGGCGATTTATCAAGCCAGGTCTCAAAGTATCAGAGCGCAAGGCTGCTCGTGGGGCGGTGTTTTATGTTACGTTTTTGTTTTTGTCGGGCGTTTTGTTTGGTTACTACATTGTATCGCCATTGGCAATTAACTTTTTGGCCAATTTTCAACTCGACCCACGTATCAAAAACCAGTTTGACATTACGTCTTATGTGGGCTTGTTGTCTATACTTACGCTGGCTTGTGGCCTGACGTTCCAGTTGCCGATTGTGGCTTTTGTGCTGTCAAAAGTAGGGTTCTTGAATCCTAAATTTATGAGAGACTATCGCCGCCATGCTTATGTCGCAATATTAATTGTGGCGGCAGTCATTACGCCATCGCCCGATGTGCTGAGTCAGGTATTGGTGGCTTTGCCGTTGTGGTTTTTGTATGAAATCAGTATTTGGGTATCGGCATGGGTCGAAAGAGATAAAAAGAAAGAGGAATTGTTGTAGAACCCACAAAAGCCATGATAGAGTTTTCTAATATAGTCAAAAGTTTTGAAGGTCGCACGGTGCTGGCTGGTGTGTCGGGGTCGTTTAAGCCCAGCGATACGAGCCTTGTCATTGGCGGTAGTGGCACTGGCAAAAGCGTATTGCTCAAATGCCTGATTGGTCTCGTAAAACCCGATGAGGGCTTTGTGAAGTACAATGGGCGAGATTTTTGGAACAGCGATGAAGAAACCCGAAAACAAATTCGTAGAGAAATGGGCGTTCTGTTTCAAGGAGGGGCATTGTTTGACTCAAAGACGGTTTTTGACAATGTGCGCTTTCCACTCGAAATGCTTTCGCCGGCTATGTCAGACAGTGAGCGTGACGACCGAGCCAAACTGTGCCTCACACGGGTCGGCCTCGACCATGCCATGAGCCGTATGCCGTCTGAAATCAGCGGCGGTATGAAAAAACGAGTAGGTATTGCTCGGGCGATTGTGATGAACCCAAAATATTTGTTTTGCGACGAACCTAATTCTGGCCTCGACCCACTGACCTCAATCAAAATAGACAATCTCATCAAAGAAATCACGGACGAGTTTCAGATTACGACCATTGTCATCACGCATGACATGAACTCTATGATGGAAATTGGCGAAAAAATAATGTTTCTTTACAAAGGGCATAAACTCTGGGAAGGCGATAATGTTAGTATCACAAAGTCGGACGTGGCCGAACTAAACGAGTTTGTCTTTGCCAGTAAACTACTTAGAGACTTGCGATAGGCTATATTTTTATGGCTTGCCGTGCCAGTAGTTTCCAGTTTCCGTTTTGTTTTTGCCAAATATTTAGCACGTGCAGTTTGGTAGTTGCCGCCTTGCCACCGTTGCTGGTTGCTGCGGCCAAATTATGCCTTACAATCGCCGTTTTTCCTACAATCTCAACTGTCTGATTGGTCAGATCAATGGTTACAAAATCAGATTCCCCCGAGGTGAGCGAACCAATAAAATCGGTTTTGGTCTCTATTTTTCCACTCGAATGGCCGTAACTCAACTCTGAGGCTATTAGCTGGTCGAGAGCTACTTTGTCGGCATCAATCATTGCTTTTCGGAGTGCTTCTATTGAGTTTTTGAGTTGTGTTTCAGATTTTGTTTGTCCAAAGGCTACACCCATCATTAGGCAAAGACCAATTATGGTTACTGTTTTTAGTTTCATTTATAATTTGTTTTAATGCGACTCACGATGTACTTCGCTTCCTGAATTACCAACCAAAAAATCAAAATCACAACCCTCGTGCGACTGAGTTACGTGCTGAACGTACATAAGGTTATGGCCACGAACTATGCCCAAATCAAGTGGTTGCCAAGCGGCACGGCGGCGGGCGATTTCGTCATCGGCTACGTGCCAGTGTAAGTATCTGTTGGGTACGTCTATTTCTATTATGTCCCCGTTTTGAACCAGAGCCAAGTTGCCGCCAATCGCACTTTCGGGCGAGGCATGAAGCAGTACTGTGCCAAAAGCTGTACCGCTCATTCGGGCATCAGAAATGCGTACAATGTCGGTGATACCCCGCTCCAATAGTTTTTTGGGAAGTGCCATATTACCTACTTCGGGCATACCCGGGTAGCCTCTTGGCCCAACGTTTTTCAAGACCATGACACAGTTTTCGTCAATGTCCAAATCGGGGTCTTCGATGCGGGTGTGGTAGTCTTCGATGGTTTCAAAAACTACAGCCCGGCCTTTGTGTTTAAGCAAATGTTCGGACGCTGCCGAAGGCTTTATAACTGCACCATTTTCGCACAAATTACCCTTAACGACCGCAATGCCGCCTTCTTCCAAGATAGGATTTGTCGATGTCGCAATTACGTCTTTGTTCCAGTTTTTGGCATTTAACGAATTGTTAATCAGTGATTTGCCATTAACAGTCATTACCCCTTGATGCAAATGCGCCTTCATTTCGTTGATAACTACCTGCAAACCTCCTGCATAAAAATAGTCTTCCATCAGGTATTG
>JAYVJH010000269.1:0-16541 GCA_043769455.1 Runella sp.
AGGGTAAGGATTGCACAAATGCAAACAAAATTTTAAAAAAATATCAGATTAGCAATAATTCTTTGTACGATTCGTGAAACAACATCTTTTTAAGGCCGATTTTCGTTTGTTTTCTGTGTTGGAGTTTGAGATAAATTTCGGAACTTTGAACTCCATATTACTCACTATTAACACCCAACATCAAATGAAAAAAATTATTTTATTGGCTTTCGTAGCACAGTCATTATTTTTTGTTTCTGACCTAATGGCCCAATACAACAACTGGGCGGTTGGCTTTCAACTTGGCGACCCCTCTGGTGTGAACGTTCGCCGTTATTTTGGCCAAAACAAGGCTTTGGACCTAAGTGTCGGTACTTATGGCCTTTTTTATGGTAGAGACCGTTCATACAGAAATGGTAACTACAAAAATGCTGGTCTTTCGGCTCGTGTCAATTATCTATGGCATACTTCTCTTTTAAAAAATGATAGCTTCCGTGCTTACTATGGCTTTGGTGGCCAAATCAATTCGAGGCGTTATTATTTTGTACCACAAAGTCTATCAACCGAAGTCTTCGACCGCCAAATTTCATTGGGGGCGACTGGATTGGCTGGATTAGAGTACTTTTTGCCTGCCAATCGTCTTTCTGTTTTTCTCGAAACAGGTGTATATGCCGAGTTGATTCCAGCTATTTTTTATCTACACCCACAAATTAGCGGTGGTGTGCGTATGAATTTTTGAGATTTCGATAAGTTATCAATTCAAAATACTGTATTAGTTTTGAATTGATACTTAAAAATATTAAACAAAAATAAAGATAGCTTTCAGTAACCCAAAGGCGAAACTCAACTAAACTTCGCCTTTGGGTTTTAAACAATATTAAGTACTTATTCAAAACTAATACGGTGTTTTAATTTTGATAACTTACTGATTAACAGAACTATATTTAACTCACGACACCAGACTATATACTCACGACTCCTTAAGTACTTATTCAAAACTAATACGGTGTTTTAATTTTGATAACTTACTGATTAACAGAACTGTATTTAACTCACGACTACTTATCGTTACGAGCTTGGTTTGTCAGAGCCAAACGGCTGATTATAGTGCCTTTTGCCTGTGTTTTTGTATAGTGCATTGGCCACAGCCCCAAATACTGGCGGGAACGGCGGCTCGCCTAATCCCGTTGGGTCGATGTCGTTTTCTACGAAGTGCACTTCTATTTTTTGGGGTGCTTCGTTGTGGCGAATGATGCGGTAGTTGTTAAAGTTATTTTGCTCGGCAGCACCCTCCTTGTGAGTCAATGCACCATAAAAAGCATTACCGATACCATCTACCACTGCACCCTGTACCATATTGATGGCAGCATCGGGATTTACGACAATGCCGCAGTCTATGGCACTAAACACTCGCTCTACATACGGTTGGCCATCTTTTGTAACCATATCTACAATGTGAGCGGCGTACGAATTATGGCAAAAATAGGCCGCTACACCACGGCTATATTTACCATTTTCGGGTTTGCCCCAACCAGATTTTTCTTTTACCAATTTCAAAATTCCAGCGTAGCGGTCGGCATCATATTCATTGTTTTTGCCTACTGGGTTTTCTTTGGCACGTTTCAGTAGTTCCAATCGTAGTTCTATCGGGTCTTTGCCCATGGCTTCGGCTACTTCGTCCAAAAACGACTGCTCGGCGGCAGCATTAAAGTTTGAACGTGGCGCTCTAAACGCTCCAATAGTAATATTCGAGGGTATTTCCCAGCCTTCGGCCAAGTAGTTGTCTATTGCTCCTGCTGGAAAACGATTGGCATGAACAGGGTGTTCGGGAATACCTCCGCCTTTTACATGAAAGCCAATGAGGTTTTTGTTGGCATCGAGTGCGGCCCGATAAGTAGCCGTGTACATTGGCCGATAGATACCGTAAGTCATGTCGTCTTCACGGCTGTACATGAGTTTGATGGGTGCTTTGACTTTTTTGGAAATACGAGCCGCCTCTGTCAAGTAATGACCATAAGCCCTGCGACCGAAGCCCCCACCCATACGAGTCATCTGAATTTCGATTTTTTCGGGTGGGAGGTTTAAAATTTTTGAAAGTGTAGGTTCTATCCAACTTGGTGCTTGCAGAGGCCCTACCAACAAAGCTTTTTCGTCTGTTACGTCAGCAAAAAAGTTCATCGGCTCCATGCAGTTGTGAGCCAAAAACGGTGCATTATAAGTACGTTCGATGATTTGAGCCGCATTTTTAAAGGCCATTTCGGGGTCGCCGTCTTTGCGGAGTTGCTTGGCTGGCATTTTGGCCATTTCTTGCATTTTGGCCATCTGTGAGGTCGTACTTTCTAATCCTGCTGGAATGGTGTTTTCTTGTTTTTTGCCTCCCCAGCCTACAACAGTTTCTTTTGTCTCGCTTGCGGCTTCCCATTGTACTTTCAGTCGCTTGCGGGCGTTCATTACTTCCCAAGTAGTGTTACCAACTACTGCTACCAGTTCATTGAATGTATGTGTATCGAAGGCCGATTGTTCAAAACCATCTTCAAAAACCTTGAAGCTAAACACGTCTTTGATTCCTGGCATTTTGAGTGCTTGCGAGGCATCAAACGATTTTAGTTTCATGCCAAAAGCTGGTGGGTGCTGAACCATCGCAATCAGCATACCATCGACCCGATAGTCTGCACCAAAAAGCGGCTTACCCGTTACTATCTTTAAGCCTTCTACGTTTTTCTTAGAATTTTTGACAATTTTAAAGTCTTTGGGGGCTTTGAGTTTTACATCTTTTGGAACGGGTACAGTGGCCGCTTTACTTGCCATTTCGCCATATTTTGCCGATTTGCCACTCGAATGTAACAAGACCCCCGCTTTGGTAGTGATTTCGTTTGCTGGTACTTTCCAAGTTTGAGCAGCCGCTTCGATAAGCATAAACCTGGCCGATGCTCCTGCGTTTCTTAGTGGTTTCCAGTACATTTTTACCGAATTACTACCACCTGTAAACTGTGGCCCTAATTTTACGTTATCGTGAGGCCCCATTTCTACTACTACGTTTTTCCAATCTACATCTAACTCTTCGGCTACAATCATGGGCAGCGAGGTCATTACGTTTTGTCCAAATTCAGGGTTTGGACAAAGGATTTTGACAACATTATCGGGTGTGATTTTAATAAAAGCTGTCAATTCCGACCATTGCTCTGGCAGATTCAAGGCTTTGGTTTTATCGGCAGACCTAAAACTCGACAGCCAGCTCACACTAAGGAGCATTCCCCCACCCGACAATAGCGAAGATTTGAGAAACGAGCGGCGACCAAATTCAGCCCCCACACTACTGGCGGTGGCTTTATCTGACTTGGTATTTATATTTTCTTTTTCCATTTTATTTAATCATTTATAACGAATTATTGAACAAAATAAGCCACAATACTGACTCAGGCTTTTACAGATTTGATGGCTTCTTTGATTTTTATATATGTACCACAACGACAAATATTACCGCTCATTGTGGCTTCAATATCTGCATCGCTTGGTTTGGGATTGCTTTTGAGTAGTGCCGCCGCCGTCATGATTTGACCAGATTGGCAGTAGCCACATTGTGCTACGTCGTGTTCGAGCCATGCTTTTTGGACGGGGTGAGTACCGTTTTCAGAAAGCCCTTCGATGGTAGTAATGGGCTGGTTGCCAATGGCCGACACTGGCAACTGACATGACCGAACGGCAATACCATTGAGGTGTACCGTACAAGCCCCACACATAGCAATACCGCAACCATACTTTGTACCAGGCATATTGAGATGGTCTCTTAGCACCCACAGCATGGGCGTTGTGGGGTCGGCCTCTACTTGGCGGGCTTTCCCGTTGATTTTTAGTGTATATTTTGCCATAACAAAAAATTTTAATGTGGAAGATTACAAATAAAAGAACAAAGCAACTCAAAAGTACTATGTTTTTCAAATATTACTTTAAAATATGACAGACAAACAGTGAATAGTGAAAAACGGATAGCGAAAAACATTATAGTTAATAATCAGACATTTAAAATAAATCAAAACGTTATTTATCCATAATTAACTACTTATCAGCAACCATAAATGGCAAACTTTCAGTAGAAATAGTGTATTGGTGTGTTTAAAATAGTAAATAGAGGCTCAATATATTGTTTCAAGCCATGCTGCATGACAATTTTTATCTGCCCACAGTTTTAGGGGATTAAAAAGAATAAAATTAACTCAGTCGCAATTTTTGGCTAAAACCGATAAATATGACTTACTTTTAGTCCGTTGGCGGCAATTGATTTGACAGTATTCTCTTAAAAAATGTAATGTTCGACCAATAAACTCATACAACAATGAAAAAAACTTTTTTACTAATTTGCATACTGACTGCAACCGTAGGCTTTGCTCAAAACCTCGAAACTGCCACACCCGAGTCGGTGGGCATGAGTTCTACACGGCTCAAACGCATAGATGCTACACTCAACGAATATGTAGAAAAGGGGTATATTCCGGGCGCAGTGGCACTCGTCGTGCGAGACGGCAAGGTGGTTTATCACAAAGCCTTTGGCTATGACGACTTGGCCGCTAAGTCTCCACTATCCAAAGATGCTATCGTTCGCATTGCTTCTCAAACCAAAGCCATCACCAGTACGGCTGTAATGATGCTCTACGAAGAAGGTAAAATTTTGTTGGACGAACCAGTTTCTAAATATATTCCTGCTTTCAAAACGACTGCTGTTTTAGACAAATTTACCGAAGCCGATAGTTCGTTTAGTACCATTCCAGCCAAACGACAAATCACAATTCGAGATTTGCTCACACACATCTCTGGCATTAGTTATTCGGGTATTGGCACCAAAGAAGCCAACGCTATTTATGCCAAAAACAACGTTCCGAACGGCATAGGCACACCCAATGCCAAACTATCTGATGCCGTCAATTTGATTGCTAAAATGCCGCTCATGCACCAGCCTGGCGAGCGTTTTACTTATGGCTTAAATATTGATGTTTTGGGCTATTTGGTAGAAATAGTTTCAGGCCAAGCCCTCGATGTGTTTTTTCAAGAACGTATTTTTAGTAAATTGGGTATGGCCGATACTTACTTTTATTTGCCCGAGTCCAAATACAGTAAATTGGCGATGTTGTACACAGAAGACAAAAATCGGAATACAATCATAGCACCAGATGCTGTTCAGAACTTTCCTAAAGAAAAAGGCGGTTTTTTTGCAGGTGGTGCGGGGCTGGCATCAACGGCCATAGATTATGCCAAATTTTTGCAGATGGTACTCAACGGTGGTACTTTCAACGGCAGCGATGTTCTGTCGCCTGCCATAGTCAGACTGATGACAAGCAACCAAATTGGCGATAAAAACGTAGGACAAAATAAATTTGGATTAGGTTTTGCAGTAGCTACTACCAAAGAAGCCGCACGCTTACCACTCTCTGAGGGTAGTTTTGAATGGGGCGGTATTTTTGGCACAAGCTACTGGGCCGACCCCAAACAAAATCTTATCGGTATAATATTGACCCAAAAATACCCCAATAGCTACAACGACCTGACCGAAAAATATAAAGTTTTGGTCTATCAGGCCATTTCAAAACTAAAATAAAGCGATTAGATTTAAGACTATTTTGTGCAGAAACCCAGCCGTTTTTTTATTCTCTGTAATTAAGTGCAGGTTTACGGTCGCCAACGAGGGCTTTGTATTTATAGCTACCTTTGCGAGTGTCAAACTCGGCTTTGGCATCTTTGATGAGTTGCGGATTGTTGTATAAGTCCATGGCTGTCAGGGCAATGGCTTTGGCTGCTACCATCATTCCTTTGCGACCAATACCCGTACCACCAGCTGCTACGGCCTGCCAGCTGTGTGCAGGCGTACCCGGCACCCACGTAGCAGTGCGAAGCCCCATTGTTGGTACAGTCCAGCTTACATCGCCTACGTCTGTTGAGCCTCCGCTACCGCCTTCGGCTTGTGAGGGTTGTATTTTTTCAGAATTGGCCACATCGCTAATGCCCATGCCTTCGGTGGCTTGTATTTTTTTGGCAAATTCCAACTCGGCAGTTGTATATTTTACTCCACCTACTTTTGTCAAATTGGCGTGTACGGCTTTGGCGAGGGCATCGTTGGGCAGCAGTTCATGTACGCCCCCAATGACCTCCCAATCAACAGTCGTACCTGTACCCATGGCTGCACCTTTGGCGGCTTTTTCGACTCTGTCCCAAATAGAGGCTACCAAATCACGGTTTGGGTGGCGGACGTAATAATAGACTTCGGCAAAATCTGGCACAACGTTAGGTGCCTTGCCACCGTTTGTGATTACATAATGAATACGAGTAGCCGAAGGAATATGCTCACGCATCATATTGACCATGTTGTTCATGGCTTCTACGCCGTCGAGTGCGGAACGGCCACGGTCGGGTGCGCCAGCGGCGTGAGCAGACACCCCATGAAAACGAAATTTAGCAGATTTATTAGCCAACGAACTGGCCGAATTGGCAGAGTTGGCATCGCCTGGGTGCCAGTGCAGCACCACATCGACATCGTTAAACAACCCCTCACGAGCCATATAAACCTTACCCGAGCCACCTTCTTCGGCAGGTGTACCATAAAACCGAACAGTTCCTTTTTGACCTGTTTGTACCAACCAGTCTTTGACGGCCACGGCGGCGGCCATCGACCCCACTCCAAACAAATGATGACCGCAAGCATGACCAGCGAGTTTGCCCAACGATTTTTTTTCAGGAATAGAATCTTGAGAAAGACCTGGCAGAGCATCAAATTCGCCCAAAATACCAATCACAGGCTTACCACTACCAAAAGTAGCCGTAAAAGCAGTAGGTATGTCGGCCACTCCTGCCTGAACGATAAAGCCTTCTTTTTTGAGGTTGTCTTGCAACAAGGCCGAACTCTGTACTTCTTGATAGCCCATTTCGGCATAGGTCCAGATTTGGCCAGAAAGTGTGCCGTATTTACTTAGTTTTTTGTCTAATTGATTGATGACAGTGGTTTTATCGTCTAATTTTTGGGCAATATTTTGGCCAGCTAACAACAGACCGAGGGAAAGGGTGAGGATTGTTTTTTTCATTGGAACTTACTCTTGAAAAAGGTTTAAAAATGTTTTTAGTGGGGTTAATAATGGAGAATCTAACTCCCAAATATACGGTTTTTCTTGCATACTGTATGAGACTTTGATGCGCTGGTTTGCCCGCTCTCTATCTTCGTCTGTGGCGGTGTCCCAGCGGAGATAATAGTGAATCCAGAGTTTATCAAATTCTTTATCTGAAATTGCATTTGGAATACATTTACGCCATGAATCTAAACAATTGGCATAGGGCGACGGGCGGTTTGCAATTTGTTTAAGCAATGTTTCAAGTTCGCCACTTCCATCAACATTTACAAAATAACAGGCAATTTCTACATTTTGGTCTTTGGATTTTACGAAAGTACTGGCAGTATCTAATTGTACACCAAATGTAGTTTTTAGGGCTTTATTTACAAAAGCAAAACGTTCCGACAATGGCTCTCTGTCTCTATCCAAAACAATTCCAATTCTGATTGTATCACCAACAGTCTGTGTTTTGACGAGTTGATTTTTGAGTATTTCAAGTCGTTTTTCTAATTGGCCTTGACCGCCTAACTGTTGTACCTCAAATGTCCTAATAGCTGCACCTCTGGCAATGGCCTCAATAAATACTTTATCGTCTTCGCTTTCTACAACTATGATACTTCTCACGTTTATTCTCCCCGAATCGGGCTTTCTGTTTGTAGTTCATATTCAAGTGTCGAAAGTTCGTGTTTTATACCAACAATTTGGCCAGTAGATGCGTTACGAGCAAGTTCAAAATAAGCGGCTTCATTCTCGAAATTTTTACTAACTTGCCGAAAAGCCTTTATCATTTCGAGGCTATGCGTTGTAGCAAATACCTGAATATCAAAGCGAATACACAATTTGAAAAGCATTTGCCAAAACTTGGCTTGTGCTGTGTAATGAATCCCGTTTTCGATTTCGTCAATCAACAATACTTTGAGTTTGGTATCAGTATTGAATGATATAACATTGACGATATACCTAAGAATGGTCTGAACGGCATCGCCAAAATAGTAAATCGGCTTGTAAAAATTTTCATTTTGACATTTTACATACAACACATTTGGCTTACTGCTGTATGTTCGTATGTCTTCGATTGTATCGTCAATGACTTGAATAGCGTCTATTATATCTTGTTTTTTACCCGTAATTTCTGCATTATCAAAAAGAGGTACAAGCTCTATTTTGGTCGCTGGTAATTGTCTATTTTTGTCGAAAATTAGTTGAATTTCACAAGTACCATCAAAACCTATTTCATACTCTGTAACGCCATTGTACAAAACAATTCTATTTGAGACCAAATATATTTTTTCAATTTCACATTTAATTGAAATTTCATTTTTTAAGCTACCATTATAAAATAAATTATTTTGTGCCGCAGAATCACGATTACTACTACGGGAATTATGGATAATATCATTAAAGTGTTTGGTTGTATTGGCATACAAAGCCTCCAGCAAGCAGGTTTTGCCAGAGTTGTTTTTTCCAGTAACCAAATTGATGCGCCCAAAACCTTGGATATTTGTATTCTCAAAACACCTAAAATTTTTTATTTCAATACTTGCTAACATACATTTATAATTGGTTTGTGGAACTACTGACAATGCCCTACGATTCTCAAATATATTGTATAATTTTGTAAAAATGACCAATAACTAAATGAATTTTGATTTTGACCCCAAAGCCGAACTGGCCCGCATACCGACAGAGCCTGGCGTATATCGGTATTTTAACGACGAAGGTGAGATAATTTATGTCGGTAAGGCCAAGAATCTTAAAAGTCGAGTCAGTAGTTATTTTGCCAAAAGCAACCAACACGACCGCAAGACAAAGAAACTCGTATCGCAAATTTGCCGTATTGAGTTTACGATTGTTCCTACCGAGTTTGATGCACTACTACTCGAAAACCAGCTCATCAAACGCTATCAGCCTCGATATAATATTTTACTGAGAGACGACAAAACGTACCCTTTTATCAAAATCACCCACGAGCCTTTTCCCAAAGTGGAGGTTACACGGATTTTGAACAAAAAAACAGGCACTTATTTTGGTCCTTTTGCCAAGCAACAAAGTATGTATGCGCTCTTAGATATGTTTAAGCAGCTTTATACAATCAGAAACTGTAATCTAAATTTGTCTAAACAAAACATTGAAGACCAGAAGTTTAAGGTTTGCTTAGAATACCACATCGGCAACTGCAAAGGGCCGTGTGTAGGTTTACAAAAACCCGAAGACTACCAAATTGAGATTGACCAAATAATGGAAACCCTCAAAGGGAAACTCAACATTCCGCAGCAGTTTTTTAAGGAGCAAATGATTGTTGCTGCCGAAAAATTAGAGTTTGAAACGGCACACGTTTGGAAACAAAAATTAGATCTGTTGAGTACTTTTCAGTCCAAGAGTACAGTTGTCAATCCCAAAATTGGTGACGTTGACGTATTTGCCATTACGTCCGACGAAGATGTGGCGTATTTGAGCTATATGAAAATTGTGAATGGCTATGTGATGGCACAACAAAACGTAGAAGTGAAGCGACGAATGGACGAAACAGACGAGGAAATATTGGCTCTGGTGATGTTTGATATGCGAACAACTTATGAAAGCGAATCGAAAGAGATATTAACTAACTTGTTGATTGACATTGACTTAAATGCAGAAATGACCATTCCGCAGATTGGCGATAAGCGTAAACTGTTGGACATGACACTCAAAAATGTACATTATTTCAAAAAAGAAAAAGCCGAGCGGCAGATGTTAGAGGCTACCTCAAACGCCAGTCGCAAAGACCGTATTTTGATTAAACTCAAAGCCGATTTACAACTCAAATCCTTGCCCCGACACATCGAATGTTTTGACAACTCTAACATTCAAGGCACTAATCCTGTGGCGGCCATGGTGTGTTTCAAGGAAGGAAAGGCATCGAACAAAGACTACCGCCACTATCAGATAAAAACCGTTATTGGCCCCAACGATTTTGCGAGTATGCACGAGGTAGTTACCCGCCGATATACCCGCCTACTCGAAGAAAAAAGCCCCCTACCCGACCTGATTGTAGTGGACGGCGGCAAAGGCCAGTTGAGTTCGGCTTGCGATGCCCTCAAAGCCTTGGGACTGTATGGCCAAGTGCCAATTATTGGCATTGCCAAACGGCTCGAAGAGATTTATTTTCCAGAAGACTCCGTGCCGTTGTATATTGATAAAAAATCAGAATCGCTCAAACTCATTCAACAAATACGAGACGAAGCACACCGATTTGCAATAACCTATCACCGAGACCGCCGCAGCCGTACCAGTATAGTAAGCGAACTCGAAAACATTGAGGGTATTGGTAAAAAAACGGCAGCCGTTCTTCTCAAAAACTTCAAAAGCGTAAAGGCCGTCAGAGAAGCTACCGACGAGCAACTTGGCGAAATAGTAGGCAAAGACAAAACTCAAAAAGTGAGGCAGTATTTTGAGCAAATTACAGTTGAGGTATAAACTGAGACAATAATCTATTGAATAATCAGGGCAACCGCATCAATAACTACTTAGATTTGTTTGATAAAAAATTTTCAAGAATTTTACAACTTGAAAAATTCTTGAAATGAGAGAAAAACCAGACCCGTAGAGAGTGCCTTACCGTCAGCGGCTGGGTTTGAGGCCCAGACGGGGGCGACCCCGTCTGGGCGACCCCGTCTTCACCGAACTCTTAACTAAACGACATTGAATAGTAAAAAACGAATAACAAAAAGCACTATAATTGATTGAAAATCAAATACTTATTCAATTATTCATAATTCTACATTGATACTTGACACCAAAGCTGTGGCTTTCTTTACATCAATTTTTTGTACTTTATCCGAGTAGGAGTAGCCTCTGTGCCGAGGCGTTTTTTTCTATTTTCTTCATAATCAGAAAAATTGCCTTCAAAATAATAAACCTGCGAATCGCCTTCAAAAGCCAAAATATGTGTAGCCAGACGGTCAAGAAACCAGCGGTCGTGCGAAATAATAACGGCACAGCCTGCAAAGTTTTCGAGGGCTTCTTCTAATGCTCTGAGTGTATTTACGTCAAGGTCGTTGGTGGGTTCGTCCAAAAGTAGCACATTACCGCCCTCTTTGAGCATCATAGCCAAATGCACACGGTTGCGCTCACCACCTGATAGATTGCCGACCTTTTTTTCTTGGTCAGAGCCACCAAAATTAAACCGACTGACATAAGCTCGGGCATTGGTTTGCTTGCCGCCCAACATTACCCAGTCGTTGCCGTCTGAAATAGTCTGAAACACGCTTTTGTCGGGCAATAAACTATCATGCTCTTGATCGACATACGACAGTTGTACGGTTTCGCCAATATCAGTCTGGCCGCTGTCGGCTTGCACTTGACCTGTGATGAGCTTAAAAAGCGTGGACTTACCAGCACCATTTGGCCCAATGACTCCCACAATACCCGCAGGTGGCAACGAAAATGTCAAATTTTCAAACAATAACCTATCACCATACGCCTTTGATACTCCGTTCATTTCTATGACCTTAGCACCCAATCGTGGGCCAGGCGGAATAAACAATTCGAGTTTACTGTCTTTCTGGCGGGTTTCCTCGCTCAATAGTTTTTCGTAAGCACCCAAACGAGCCTTTGATTTGGCTTGGCGTGCTTTTGGAGCCATTCTGACCCACTCTAATTCTCGTTGCAAGGTTCGCTGTCTGTTCGATTCTTGCTTTTCTTCTTGCGACAGTCGATTGGCTTTTTGTTCCAACCACGAGCTATAATTGCCTTTCCACGGAATACCCTCGCCGCGGTCGAGTTCTAAAATCCAGCCAGCTACATTGTCCAAAAAGTAACGGTCGTGGGTAACGGCTATGACCGTACCTTTATACTGGCGCAAATGTTCTTCGAGCCACAGCACCGACTCAGCATCGAGGTGGTTGGTAGGCTCGTCCAAGAGCAATACGTCAGGTTGTTTGAGTAGCAATCGGCAAAGGGCCACACGGCGTTTTTCGCCACCCGACAGTTTGGCAACATTGGCCTCCGATGGCGGGCAGCGCAGTGCGTCCATGGCACGTTCGAGGCGGCTGTCCAAGTCCCAGGCATCGAGTGCGTCCAATTTTTCTTGTACTGTACCTTGCCGTTCGAGTAGTTTATCAAAGTCGGCATCGGGTTCACCAAAGGCTTCATTGATTTGGTCAAATTCACGGAGTAGATTTACGGTTTCTTGTGCGCCTTCTTCTACAATTTCTCGCACGGTTTTTGTTGGGTCAAGCTGAGGTTCTTGTTCCAACATTCCAACTGAATAACCAGGCGAAAAAACAACATCGCCGTTGATGTTTTTGTCTAATCCTGCAATAATTCGTAATAATGTGGACTTACCAGAACCATTTAAGCCTAATACACCTATCTTTGCACCATAGAAAAATGATAGATAGATGTTTTTGAGAATGTGTCGGTTGGGTGGAATAATTTTATTTACCCCCGACATTGAAAAAATAATAGATTCGTTGCTCATTTTTTGTTTTATTTGTGGTGGGCAAATATCGAAAAAAAATACCTACCAAAACCTCCAAACCAAAGATAAAAATAGAAAGTGATGGAAAATGTCACATTGACTGACGAATACGGCTATGTTTTAGATGGCAAAGTATTCTTAAAAAGCTACCTGAGTTATCCCGATCGGCAGATTGGTGAGGTAAAGCGCACCGACCAAGAAGCGATTGATTATTTCAAAAACCGTTTCAACGTAGCAGCCAACAAAGTTGAAGAACTAACCAAAGAAATTGAGGTTGCTCAAAACAAAGGCTCGTTTTTGACCAAATTGCTACAGCTCCGCAAAAAACTACTGTCGTTTGACGGCTTAGGGGATTTTGCGCCACTTTTAGAAAAATTAGACAAGTCTGAATTGTATTTGGACGATTTGATTAAGAACAATCAAGAAAAAAACCTTGAAATCAAACGTGCACTCTTGGAAGATGCACGTGCAGTTGAGGTAGCCAACAACGACTGGCAGGCAGCAACGGATATACTTCAAGAAATAAAATCGAAATGGATACGCACGGGGCCTGTCGAAAAACAATATGACGACGAATTAGAAACAAATCTTCAAACGCTTTTTGATGTATTTTTTCAAAATCGGCGAGATTATTTTTCTGAACAAAACAATATTATTTCGACCCGTATCGAGACTTACCAAGCACTATTGGCCAAGTCAGATTTGTTGCAACGAATGTACGATGTTGATGAGGCAGCCAAGCAGGCCAAAGAACTCAGACAGCAATGGAAAGAAATAGGAGAGATTCCTATTAAACGCTCGATGAAACTCTATAAGCAGTTCAAGCGGTCGCAACAACGGATTTCGGATAAATACAACAGAGTAAAAGGCATTGTTGTGGTTGAGGTGGTTCACCCAGCCATTGAGCAGCAGCGCAAGATGGTGGCCGAGGTCATCAGGCTCAGTAAGTCAGACGATATAATTCAGGCCGCAGACCGTACCAAAGCACTCCTCAACGAGTGGAAAGAAATAAAAGTACCAATGAAGTTTGCCGATAGAGCCTTGGCCGACCGCTTCCGTACTGCTTGCGACAAGATTTTTGAATTAAGCTACTTAGCTCGTATTCTTTCACGCAAGTACCCTGCGCTTGAAATCAGAGATGAACAAGACCAATTAGAAATCAAAATCAAAGAAATGGAGTGGCTCGTAAAACGTGAAAAAAGCGACTTAGAAATTACTATTTCGGCAGCACAAAACGAACAGATGGACGAAGATGCGGCCAAACAAGCCATGAGCCGAATCAATACACAGCGCCGCAAGATAGCGATGAAGGAAACGATTTTGGGGGAATTTAGGTCGCAATTAAAATAATAAATAGTCAAATAGCCTTTGCTGCTCCGTGGCCTGTGTCTCCACAGAACATTGCTCTGGTTTGTGAGAACGCAGACCACCGAACGGTCTGCGCCTAAAATGAAGTCTTCGCTTAAATTGACTTTACTATGAAACAAATCATCAAAAAACACCCGATTGCAATTCGTTGGTTTCACTGGCTCAATTTTCCTATTTTGGGTTTGATGATTTGGAGCGGTCTGATGATATATTGGGCTAACGGCGTTTATAGAATCGGTTGGGGCGATGTAACGATTCTTAAGTTTTTTCCGAAATCTTTTTATGAAGCATTAGCTCTCAAATCGAAGCTGGCCGATGGCATGGCTACACACTTCGTTTTGATGTGGCTCTTTGCCATCAATGGTGCTTTGTATGTGCTTTATACGTGGCTGTCGGGCGAGTGGCGGTACTTAGTCCCAACCAAAAACGCTCTCAAAGAAGCAAAGCAAGTGATACTACACGACCTGGGGTTGAGTAAAACGCCTCTCCCAATCAAAAAATATAACGCCGCCCAACAGATAGCCTACTCAATGGTGGTTGTGATGGGGCTGGGTTCGTTGCTGACGGGCGTAGCGATTTATAAACCAATTCAGTTTGGTACTTTATGCTGGTTGATAGGCGGCTATGAAACGGCTCGCATCATTCATTTTGCACTTACGATTGGCTACGTTTTGTTTTTTACCATTCATGTCGTACAGGTAATCAAAGCAGGCTGGAACAACTTTCAGAGCATGGTTACGGGCTTTGAGATAAAAAAAACAGATTAGTTTCTGACTACATAACGACCTTTTATAACTGATTTAAGAACTTAGATTTCTTACTAAAAAGTCCAAGAGAAATAGTTTACTTACAACAAAACACCTGCCTGTTCGTTTGTTGTAAGTAAAAATAAAACAAAATGAAAAGAATAATAACTGCATTACTAATCAGTACGGTTGCCTGCGTTCAGGCACAAGAATTTACTATTTCGGGTACTACTAAAATTGCTACCGTTGGCGAAAAAATCTATTTAGAACTTGCTGGTCAGCCAGCCAAAGTCGTTGATTCGGTATTGGTCGATGCCAAAAACGGTTTTAGTTTCAAACGCCAAGAAGCCGATCAAGGCAGTATTTATCAGTTGAATATTGCCAAACGCCAGCGAGTGATGTTTTTGGCCGAAGGTGGCGAGACTTTGGTACTACAGCCCGACATGACTGTCAGAGGGTCGAAGGCCAATGACGATTATCAAAATCTGATGAAATTGTATCAGGGTATGGTAGCCGAAAACCAAAAACGCCAAAACGAATATGCCGAAGCCGAAAAGAAAAAAGACCAAAAAAAATTGGCCGAAATCATGGCTGGCTACGAAACAAGTGGGGCGGCATTTAGTACAAAAATAAAAGCACTCATACCGAGTTTGGGAACATCAATGGCTGCACTGTTTGCTACCAATTTTATAGACCCACAAGCCGATTTCAAGACCCTCGATACACTGGCTCGTAAGTTTGAAAAAGAACGCCCCAATATGAAACAAGGGCAGGTTTTTGTAGGTAACGTGAGGCGTATGAGAGGTGTACAAATAGGCGATACAGCCCCCGAGATAGCTATTCCTGATACAGTTGGCAAAGAATTCAAACTATCGTCACTGAAAGGCAAATACGTTTTGATAGATTTTTGGGCAAGTTGGTGCGGGCCTTGCCGCCAAGAAAACCCCAACGTGGTACAGGTTTATAACAAATACAAAGACCGAGGCTTTACGATATTGAGTGTGTCGTTGGACGACAACAAAGCAAGCTGGCTCAAAGCCATTGCCAAAGACGGCCTAACGTGGAGCCACGTGTCGGAACTCAAAAAATGGAACTCTGTTGTGGCACAAACTTATGGGGTAAATGGTATTCCAGCCGCTTTCTTGCTCGATAAAGACGGCAAAGTCATTGCCAAAAACCTAAGAGGCGATGCCCTCGAAGCCAAACTGGCCGAGGTGATGAAATAATAAACATTGAAACGCAACTCGTTTTTATATTGTGCTTACTTCTTCTTGATAAACTGGTTTGGTTGGGTCAATCAAAAACCACAGCCCGCAGCCGCACATTAGCAAAGTAGCAATCAAGTACAGCGGTTTGTTGAAGTCGCCTGTTAGTTGTACAATATAACCAAACAAAAGACTCAAAAACACCGCCCCAAGTTGCCCCACCATGTTCATTGCGCCCGAAACTGTACCAGCTTTATCGCGCCCAATATCAACACAAACGGCAAAAGCTACGGGCAGCGTCAAATCCTTGAAACCCATGCCGATTGCCAGTAAATAGGCCGCCGTTTGGTTGTCGGTAGTGGTGGCGGCGGCCAAAATAATAATACTCGACACGCCCATTCCCATAATGCCAACACTCCTGCGCCCGATTTTTAGACCAAAAATAGAGATAAGCCAATCGCTCAGATAACCACCTACCAAACAGCCGATTGCCCCAAATACAAATGGTAACGTAGCGAATAGTTGCATTTGAGTTGTCGAAAATCCTCGGCCTTCTTTCAAATAAATAGGCAGCCAAGCCGTAAAAAAGTATGCCCCGTACATAAAAAAATGAAACATCAGCATCAAAGCCCACATATTGCGGCTTCTCAATATTTGTTTCCAAGGAATGTGATGCGAATGAACTTTAAAT
>JAYVJH010000270.1:0-2429 GCA_043769455.1 Runella sp.
CAAATGAAACTAAAAGGACAGCTTCGATTTGTAAACAAAGACAAAAACCTTTTTTATGTAACACTCAAAAAGCGCATAGATGCGTATTTTGTAGAAAACAACATTTCTAAGCACGCCAACGGCACGATGATTGTCAAGACGATTGTTCTTTTGGCTGCCTACACCGTGCCTTTTGTTTGTTTGTTGGCGTTTCAGCCTGCATATCCGTTGAGTTTGGGCTTGTGGTTTGTGATGGGCTTGGGCATAGCCGGAATCGGTATGAGCATCATGCACGATGCCAACCATGGGGCATATTCGGCTAACGAAAAAATCAATAACTGGATTGGTTACAGCCTCAATTTGGCTGGCGGCTCGGTTGTCAATTGGAAGTTTCAGCACAACGTCTTGCACCATACCTACACCAACATCGCTACACATGACGAGGACATTCAAGACCGCTTGATTTTACGGTTTTCTCCCCATTCAAAACTCAAAGCTGTACACCAATTACAAAAACTCTATGCTTTCTTTTTTTACGGCCTGCTCACGCTCTATTGGGTTGTTGGCAAAGACTTTGTACAATATGAGTTGTTTATCAGAACGGGTGTCAATACCAATACCAAAGCCCAAAATGCACTGATGTTGGCTCGGATTATTGGCAATAAACTTATTTACTTTTTTGTGTTGATTGTTACACCCATTTGGTTTTTCAATATTCCTGTTTATCAGGTGCTTACAGGATTTATGCTCATGCACTTCGTGGCCGGTATTATACTGACGGTGGTGTTTCAGTTGGCACACACTGTTGAGGGAACAGCGCACCCGCTGGCCAACGAAAAGGGCATAATAGAAAACGAGTGGGCGATACATCAATTGCAGACCACTGTCAATTTTTCGAGACACAGCAAATGGATTTCTTGGTATGTGGGTGGCCTCAACTTTCAGGTGGAGCATCACTTGTTTTCAAAGATTTGTCATGTTCATTATCCAGCTCTTGCGCCCATCGTCAAGGCTACTGCCGAAGAGTTTGGGCTTAAATATTTAGAAAACAACACCTTTGCCGATGCGTTAGCCTCCCATTTTAGAACTCTCGAACGCTTTGGCCGCTTGCCAGCATTGAGCGATGCCATTGGGTAACGCCATTGTAATACTAATAAAACCAAACTGGGGCCATTGCTAAGAGCAGTGACCCCAGTTTGGTTTTTAAGAATCTGGCGATGGTTTTTTAATTTCGGGAGCAAACTCCAACAAATCACCTGGCTGGCAGTTGAGTGCTTGGCAGATGGCTTCTAAGGTGCTAAATCTAATAGCTTTGGCTTTGCTTGTTTTCAGAATCGACAAATTGGGTAAGGCAATATCCACTTTGTCGGCCAGTTCCGATAGTGACATCTTGCGGCGGGCAAGCATCACATCTAAATTTACAACGATTGGCATCTTGCTTTGTCTTAAATGGTATAGTTTATTTCTTCTTGCAACTCTGCACCTCTTTTATAAACTTGTGAAACAATATAGACAATACCAGCCGAAAACAAATAGCTAAATTCCATATTAAACTTTAAATGAAATGCCGTATGTGCGACTTTGTTGGAGAGCCATTGTGTATAACCACCGCCAATTAAACTTAGAATCCAAATCAACAGTAACAAGTAAGCTACTCGTTCCAACAACAGTGCTATTTTTACCGAAAAAGGATTCGTTACATTGATTTTTGTGAGTATCTCCTTTACCTTCCACCATATTTGTACGTGTATTAGCCCCAAGGCAGCACCAAAAGAAATTAGACAAATAAACTCTTTTAAATAATTGGTACGGAGTTCTTTAGTACTCAGGTCTATTCCTGAAACATTGACGATGGTTTTGGTATCGTATCCGAATAATAAGCCATTGGTTAAGTCTATTGACATTACAACGACAATAAAAACTAAGCTAATAATCGAACTAAAAAATGCGACCCAAGCCGCAACTCGCAACACGTTTAAGATTTGTTCTGTTTTCATACTCTTTATTTGTTTAATGTTGAGAAAACAAATTTCGATATTTATTTAATGATAAACAATAAATATGTTATTTTTATCATTAAATATTTGACAAACTAACAAAATAAACTGATAGATGGCAAAGTAGTTTAAACTTCAAAATCTTTGGGCGATTGGCCTGTTACTTTCTTGAAAGCCCGATTGAACGTTGCTTTTGAGTTAAAGCCACAGTCATAAGCAATCGCTATCACAATTTAGGTAGTATCTCTATTTCAACAAGCGTCATTTAGTAGCATTATATCCATCGATGACATTGAGAAATTCCTCAAAAATCTGCACACGATACGGATTTTGCTCTTTGATTATCAACGAAACAGGATAGAATGTACCATCTGATTCTACAAAACCTGAGTCTATTTTGATGAATGATGCTTGTCTGTAAATTTCAAACCAATCATTAAACTTTCTCTGGCG
>JAYVJH010000271.1:0-3266 GCA_043769455.1 Runella sp.
CCCTTCTTTGACCAACGCCTCAATGTAGTAGCGTTGCCCTGCTTGTAGGTTAATCGGGGCAGACTGTTGTGTGCCGTATTTGCTCCATTCCAGCGACCCTGTCCAATCGTTATGATAGGCGATTTTTTGAATGTTAGCAGGTTGGTCGGTGGTAGAGAGCCATAGCTCGGTGTTGTCGTCGCCTTCTACCCAAAAGGTATAATTGCCGCTCGTTGGCGGGCATACATAGCCTCTAATGCGTGTACCGCAGTTGTCGCAGATATTGCTCGGTGCTTGAAAAACGCTGAGGTTTTGGCTGACGCTCGGTGCATTTTGTAGGTTGTTGGTACTGTTGCGTAGGTCTTGGACACTATTGCCGCCACCAATGTTATTCCAACGGTCGTAGCTTATGCTGCCTGTGTTGGCGCAGGTGCTGGGGGCGGTGCCGCATTGCTGGTTGGCTAAGGCCAATTGTTGTCTGACGAATGTTACACCTGCGTTTGTCAAAAACGTATGGTCTTCGTTGCCGCCTGTGGCTACCGAAATGTCATCAAAATAAGTCTCTGTTTTGGCATTGCTCGAGTTGATATAGCTGAGGTTCTCGCCCCAATTTCGATTTGTATTTCTGAGAGCCAGCGAGCTAACTGTCGGAATAAAACAAGGCGACTGCTGTGGAGTAATGGTACTGGCACCCAAAAAAACACTTGACGGCTCATGAATTATCAAAAATGGAAAACTTTTGTCCAACCTTGGAGGTATTCCTTTTGCCCCATCTGCCAATATTTTTAGAATATTATAAGACCCACCGGGCAATACGTCCAAACTTGTTTGGTTGCTTCCACGTCCTTTTACATATCGCTCTGCTGACCCCAAACCAAAAGCCGTTAACTGTTTTCGCATCACCAAACAGCGGTCGGCATTGGCTGGTGAGTTAAAAGTGCGTGCTTCAAATACCCTATCGCTGCCTACCGAACACAAAGCAACAGCCGAAGCATAACCAACAAAACAACCTATTGGACTAAAGGCACAGCCAAGACCTAAACCAACTGCTACACATACTGAATTGCTGGTTGCGCTTAACTTTGCTGTAATTCGCATAGACTCTGCACAGGGGTTAGAATAGGGCTGCAAGACACCGTTTTTAGTACCATTGATAAGGGCTACTTTTCGCAAACAACCTGCCTCTGGATAACCCATTTGGGTAAGGCTCTGATAAAACCTATCACGAAAACCTGGCGCACCTGCTGGTATTTCGTTATCAACACCATTTGGTGCGTTGGTATAGGCCCTGAAATGATGAATGAGCATTTGTCTGGCTGCTGGTGTGTCTAATTTTTCTAAACCGAAGCGAGCCGAAAGGTCGCCCATGCCGTTGGCCATATAGTCCAAAAACAACTGTGCGCCTATTGGTATGTTGGCCCCGTGATGTGGGCTGTCGAAACTTACCCACAGTTTGCAGTTGTGGTTCATGCCGTTTTGTTCCATGTATTTGAGCGCATAGCGAGAAATAAGACCGCCCATACTGGGGCCAATGATGGTTATTTTTTCGGTACTGCCATTGGCTTGAAGTTGCTGATTGACCGACTGAATGAGTTTGACCAACACCATGGCGTTGCGCTCAATGTAGTCGGCACCGCCATCTCTGTACCGCTTCACGTTTTTGATAACTACATTGGTACAGCCGCCGTTGTTTTCATATTTGGGACAAGTGGGAACTTGGTCGATTGTATAAACATACACAGGAAAATTCAGTATCAAAACATCATGGCCGTTGTCGGGATTGTTTAGACGTAAGCTACTTCCTAAATACTGGTCATCTTGATTTTGATTTTTGTATTTTAATCTGTCATAATAGATATTCCACCCATTTCTTTCATCATTTGGGTCGAAACCGTCTAACACAATAATAGGTTTGCGGACTTGGGTACGGCCTTCGGCCGAAAACGTCAGTACATCGCCTCGGCCTTTCCATGCTTGGGCTTCGTCATAGCCCTGAAACGGAATATCGGCCTCGATGTGTGTGGAGTCCACCTGCGAAATACCATCGTTGTATGGAAAATTGGCCGCTACCCGTGCGCCACCCATCACTCGCAACGTCGATTGTGCCGTTTCGGTGCTGCCATTGCTGAGGTTGATGCTGTACTGTATCGTTTTGTCGCCCTCCGACCAGTAGCTTGCCTGCACCGTGCCGCCTCCCACGGTCAGGGTTTGGGTAGGGTTACCGTCGCCAAAGTTTACAACCACACTCACCACCGCCGCCGTGCGGTTGCTAAATATCGCCCAGTCGGGCAACTGAAAAGTAGTAACGCCCTTGCCGATGGTAGTAGTAAGGGTAGAGGCAATGGCCGCTACTTGTTTGGTCAGAAAACAGTTGTAAGTACTATAGCCTGCTTTGGCGTAGTATCGGGTGTTGATAAGCTCTATGGCGGCGTTGTTGCAAACCTGAAACTGCACCAACGTAACACCAATCGGTACAATGCGTTGGCGTTCGCTTTCTTGGATTAGGCTTTTCAAATCATTGACCGTTAGGCGGTTATTGACATTGTAGCTGGCCTCGTAGAGTTCGCTACGTGCTTGCAAAAAATGCTCGGGCGACGATTTATAGTCAGTCGTAAACTCGTTGAGACGAGCCAATGGAAACACCCTGTCATACAAAATACCAGACGTTACGCCTGTCATGTCGAGGCTTGCAAAAGCCTCATCAGTACCTTTGCGGTACTGACTCTGTGCATTGAGTTCTCGAAAACCCAATAGCAACATCAAAAATAATAACTTTTTCATGATTATTTGGGGTTAAAAATTTAATTCTATGATTTTCTTATTTTTGAGTACGGTTATTAACATCGAAACGACCACTAGTGATACTTATAATTCCTGTAGAATTACCAGCTATGAACTCAAAATTACCAGATACAACACCTGTTAGAGTATCTGCTTTTGTTATAGTGATTTTACCTATATTCTTAGACGATGTAACATACACCAAATTAGTAATCGAACGATAAAAACCATAAGCCCCTTTTGGCTTAATAGTTATAGGCATAATTTGAGTGTCAATATTTAATAGATATTCACCTGTTCTATAGTCATTTACAAATAACTCTACTTCCTGTCCATCTTTTGCCAGGGTTCTAATAAATATACCTCTCTGATATGTTGGATAATCTGATATTGCAAAAAATCCGCCACTTATTGCTTTTCTTGGCATAAACCCTGTTCCGCCGTCGGGTATCCATGGTTTTCCGTCTATCATACAGCCAAAGGTATTGTTACCGTCTTGGGTGGGT
>JAYVJH010000272.1:0-3024 GCA_043769455.1 Runella sp.
CCGACCCAGAAAAAGATTTGGATTTAAAACTCCAAATGAAGTATTTTCGCAAGCAATCCAAAATGACGGACAAGTTGCATTTATGACTTGAATCCGCCATTGAATGCGCTTTTTTGTTACACAGAGGTTCACAGAGTTTTAAAAGAGATACACGGAGCTTTTTTAGTACTTCTTCTCTGTGTATCTCTCTTTTTCTTTCTCAGTGAATCTCCGTGTAATATTCCTTAATGTTTCAAAGCGTATTTCCACTTAAATTAGATGCACAAAAAAACAATGAAATATCCTTAGGCTATACTGCGATTCTTTACAAAAAATAAAATACCTATTCTGAACTGATTGAATATAAAATATCACTTTTTTCAAAATGTGTACATACTTTAAGACCTAACCAATTATTTTGTATAATATTTCAAACGGTTTTTTCAATAACTTTCTTACAGTGAGGTATTTATAAACTCGCTTGGGCTTGATATAAAAGCAGTCAAACTGTCGATAGTAACTGTTTTCGTTTTGTGTCAGTTCGTTATGATAATGGTCAAATAGTGGTTTTAGGTCTGGCCGTTGCTCAAAAGTATGTCGGTTTTGGTATTTAGAAACAGCAGTTGGTTTGTTGGGGTCGTAGCCACTATAATGAAAAAACACAACTGGCTGGTCGTTGGCAAAATGTACGTTGTCTCTGACGCTAAATATCTTTTCGGATAAATTCCAGTAGGCGGCGTTCCAGCCAATATTTTTTTGGACAAATACATTATTCCAAAAAAACGGTAAAAAATTACCCCAATTTTGGTCCACAAATAGGCCATTGCACAGGTCAATTTTACATTCATCAAAGAGTTTTTGTTCCCACCACTTCACAAACTCAACGGCTTGCGGGCTTTTATGGAGTGCTATAAAACCAAAATTATAAATACCAGTATTCAGATGGTCGAGTTCGCTGGGGCTAAGGTCGTCGTCAATGGGTTGAGTAATATGGGGTGTTACAACAAAATCGTAGGTTTGGAGCAGGTTTTCGAGTTCGGTAAGTGGCTGATAAACAATAATATCGGGGTCGAGATAAACTACGTTTTGAACAAGTGGCGCATTGTTAAAAAAATACCTAATAAAATAAGGCTTAACGGCTGTGTTGAGTTCGGTAATGTCGTAGCGTTCACACATTTCGGCTAAGTTATGGATACCGATTTGGTGTAATTCTATAAGTTCAAAATCTGGTAATTTATTGGCTGGAATATCCGATATGTCAAGCCTGTCCACCAATCCAATCACAAACCGAATATGCGGATTGGTACGCCTCAGCGAGTGGCCGAGGGTGCGGGCTTGTGCCAAATAATTGATAGAACAAAGCGTAAAAATTAACGTCATTTCAAAATAAGGCTATTGATGATGGCCAGAGCCTTGTCGATATTGGGGGCAGTTGGGTGTCGGGTCAATACTTTTTGTTTGGCAGCTTGGCCGAGTTGGATTTTTATGGCTGGGTTGTCAATCAAATAACTGATTTTGTCGGCCATGGCCGCTATGTCTAAGTATGGAACAACAAAGCCGCAGTCTGTTTCTACAAATTCGGGTGCGCCACCTGCATTTTCAAAACAGACGATTGGCTTTTGAGCCAATGCTGCTTCCAAAACAACGAGCGGGTAGGGGTCTTCTCTCGAAAAAAGTCCAAAAACGTCTAACTGGCTCACATACTGAAACACGTCGGGCGTTGGGTCAATATGAATAATACGGTCTGATAGTCCCATTTTTTGGGCATCGCTCCGCTGAATGTAATACAACTCTGACTCGTTGCTAATGCCCACCCAAACAAAATAAACTGGCCGATTGGGGTAACGATTGACGACGTTTTGGGCAACGGCCATAAAAACATCGTTGCCTTTGCGCCATTCGGCATTGCCACAACTGCCAACCAGAACGGCATCGGACGGAAGCCCTAATTTTTGACGAACATCGACCTGCAAACCTTTTTGGATTCCAGCCAGCATCGAGGCTATGTTTACAATCTTGAAGGTACTATTACGCTCTGCCGCAAAGCCCAATGTTTGCACAAAATACTTAGACACAGCCCTTGATGGCGTTATGAGATGATTAGTGTGGTTGAGTAGATTGGCTATTTGGTCGGGAGTGCTATACATTTTGACAGACATTGATAGCTCATGTACAAACAACACAAACGGCATATTCAGAAATTGCAAAGCCTCATAAGCCGAACCGATAGCGATGGTATTGCCAAAAATAAGACCGATGTTTTTACTTTTGATTTCGGCTTCAAACTCATCTTTTTGACGGGTTTCAGTACGGGTTTTAAAATAAGACAATAACCCCAGCGCATTTAATATTTTATCGATTTTAGAACTAAAAATAACATTTGGTAGCACTGGCAAGATAGTGAGCGAGCTCGCTTGTCGGTATTGGTCTTCGAGTAGGCCGCCTTCGGCCAAAAGTGTGTGTGTAGCAATGCCTCGAGCTTTGAGTTCTTGCAAAATATGCAATAAAATCAACTGTGCGCCTGCACGCTTGGCATCGTGGCCTATAAAAAGTATGGTTTTCAACAGATAAATAAAGTAGTTTTGGGTCAAAATTAGTGCTTTTTACTTGATTATGAAAATGGCAACCATAACACTTTTCAGTTTTCGGCCAGATAGTAGCTTTTGTTCATATATTTGTGGTTTATTGTGCTTATAGTAAATTAGGTATGAAAAACGATACAGATAAAGATTCGATAATTTCTATAAAACTCCCCGAACCAGGTAATTTCTGGCGAACGTTAGGCGCATACATTGGTCCAGGGCTAATGGTTTCGGTGGGCTATATGGACCCTGGCAACTGGGCTACCGATATTGCAGGCGGCGCACGGTTTGGTTATACATTGCTGTCTGTTATTTTGATTTCTAATCTCTTTGCTATTGTCTTGCAGCATCTTTCGCTCAAATTGGGTATAGCTACGGGCCAAGATTTGGCCGAAGCCTGCCGTTCGCACTTTTCTAAACCTGTTTCGATAACACTATGGCTATTAGCCGAAGTGGCCATAGC
>JAYVJH010000273.1:0-2348 GCA_043769455.1 Runella sp.
CTTACATTCCAGTAAGTCCAAGTATATGATTTTAAAGGAGTATAAGCCGAAATAATAGATGCCTCAATAGACTTTTCATTTACAAAAAAATCTTGTGGGCTGGCTTCTGAGTACGGTCTTTCGACCAAATCGGTACAAGATATATTGACCAATAAGACTAACCAAGAACTGACTAAGAATAGCTTTTTCATAATGACTGTTGTTTCTGATGATTTTACTTATTCCAAATCTTAATTAGACAATCTCCAACGTCTTACTCATATCTGATGCACCTTCTCGAATAGTCGCTTTCGTAGAGTTGTTTGGTTAGTTTGTTGGTGGGGTTTGTTTTGCTAAATACAATTTTGCTTTTGGCCAAATACTGCGACTCTACGCCTACAAAAGCCGTAACACCTGAATCGTCTATGGTAGAAACTGTTGAAATGAGCGGAATATTCAGATTGGCGTAATTTTGATTGTCTAAGGTTTGTTCGTTGATTTTATAAATATTTTTGTTGAAATCATACACAAAAAGCGCAGTGGTCGATGGCACAAATACAAAAGAAGCAGATATATTGCCATTAACTAATTTAGCCTCGTTTCGCTTAAAATCAGCATCGTAACTAACGATTTTTTTTTGGTTGTCTTCGTTTATTATCATCAATAATTTATCTTGGCGAAACACAAGATTTTCTGCACTGAGCGAGGTAGTTTTGAGTGTGGCCTGCCCCGATTTAATTGGCTGATAGTCTTTGTCGTAGTAATTGAGCGTTAGGTTTGTGGTCATTTTGGTATAGTCGGGCGTATATTGTACTACAAACCAATTACCATTTGATAGTTCGCTAAAAGCCACCCGAGTTGCATCTGTATAGCCATTGTTGCCGATTTCTTGTAGTTTTTCTACGCCTCGCTCGCCAATTTCACAAAAAAATAGCTTGTAGTTATCTTTGTCTAAACGCGTTCTGCCAAGCCCTACGATTTTGCCAGACTTCCTCATCACAACGCTATTGACGTAACTATTGCCTGTTTTGACAAACTGATCAAAATTGAGGTTAATCTCAGACATAATATTGAGCATCTTGTCAAATTTATTGATGGTACTATTTCCGTTAAACTCCCACAAAAAACCATCTTTATCTTCCAAAAGTGAGCTGGGCAGATATCGGTTTGCGGTATTGACTCGTTCCCAGATTTTGTTGCCGTTGAGGTCTATTTTTGCTACTATTTGTTCTTGTTTAGCAAACACCTCACATTTGGCGGTGTCGCCATTGGTGTATGATTTCTGAAAACTTAGCAATAGCCCATCGCTTACCCGTGTCGCTCGGGCGTTTTCGTAATATATTTTGATGTCAATTTTTTGTTGATTGACTATTTTTTCATCCAATACAATATCATCACACGATGAGACGATTAGGGTAAATAAAACAAAGGATAGGACTGTTTTCATGGCTGATTAAAATTTAAACCCAAAACTAAAACCTGGAATAATCATTGCTTTCGTTACAACATAATCAGTAAGTATATTGTCGTTTTCTATTCGTCGGCCTCTATTTTTATAAATATAAGCGTTGGCATCGAGCGACAGAAAAAAGTCGCCACCACCAATCAATATCCCAGCGTGTGGACAGGGTGTATAAATGCTGATATTGTCCAAAAATCGGTCTGTACCCATCATTATTCCAGCATAGCCAATCGTGAGTTTGAAGGGGCGTTTGCCATAAATCAGCATCAGGTCATGGCTCAAAGAGAGTGGGGGGCTTGTTTTTGAGATTCGTGGCCGAGTAAAAAGCGAAGGCAGCCAACCCAGTCCCAGGCCAGCTTCGAGGCGCAGCGGTTTGGTTTGGCCTTGCCATATCAGACGTTTGTAGGCTACACCTACGCCAGGCGTATTTTGCATGAGTTGAAACGACAGTCTATTTTTGGGTACAACGCCCACCTGCTGCCCAAAGGTTGTAAGCACAACGCCGAAAAAAAGTAAGATAAAGCCTCGCATTTGATTGAATTATTTAATGATTAAAGCACTCAAAAACTATTGTCGTCTTTGGCCAACATCGTTACTTTACTTCACCCCAAGCACTTGTATTTTTTCGTTGTTTTTGGCCAACGTAAACAACGTTTTTTTGCCTGCCTTTATTGTCTTGATGTTGCATATTTTGCCTCTGACGAAAAAACCCGACTACTGCGACTGCGATTTTATAACCCCAAAGCCGCCTTTGTTACGATTTTTGAATAAGTACTTAGTAAATGTATGAATGATTTACAAAGTAGATAAATTGTTACTACTCAGGTTGTAATTTGATAATTTGAGAGAGGTATGGGAGTACCTCAAGTTTTCTTTTGAGAAGCGTATCAATGACAGAACGAATGGT
>JAYVJH010000274.1:0-7025 GCA_043769455.1 Runella sp.
GTACTCACAAACAATGACTTACCAAAACGACGGGGACGAGAAAGAAAATAGTATTTGCCTTCATCTACGAGTTTATGGACGTATGCCGTTTTGTCCACATAGACATAGCCACCTGTACGGATTTCTAAAAAATCTTGTAAACCAACTGGATATTTGCGTGCCATCTCGACTATTTTATATGTATCACTGCATTATTTGAAATACCTAAAATCTTCGTTACCTTTTAAATTCACCAAAACTTCATACATGAGATTGATAACGGCCTGTACGTCGTCTTTGTGAACTGTCTCGATGGTGGTGTGCATATATTTGAGTGGCAACGAAATCAGGGCAGAGGCTACACCTTCGGCGGCATACGCAAAGGCATCTGTATCTGTGCCTGTTGAGCGGCTTACTGCCTGACGTTGAAAAGTGATGTTTTTGGCTTCGGCAACGCCAATCATCATGTCCAAAACGTTGTTTTGAACGGCTGGACCATAGCACAACACTGGGCCGCCACCACATTTCATATCGCCTTGCTCTTTTTTGTTATAAACAGGCGACTGTGTGTCGTGTGTTACATCGGTGCATATTGCCAAGTCGGGTTTGAGACGGCGGGCAATCATCTCTGCACCACGCAAACCTATTTCTTCTTGAACTGAATTGACGATGTAGAGCGTAAAAGGTAGTTTGATGTCGTTTTCTTTTAGCTTTCGGGCTACTTCGGCAATCATAAAGCCACCCATGCGGTTGTCTAAGGCTCTGCCTACATAGTAACGGTTATTCATTTCAAACAAACCATCAACAAAAGTAGCAACCGTGCCAACATGAACGCCCATCTCTTCGACTTCCTTCTTATTGGCCGCACCAATGTCTATAAATAGCTCATGCACTTTGGGAACTGTGTCTTTCGAGAGGTCTCTGACATGAATGGCCGCTGCGCCAAATACGCCTACTACTATTCCTTTTTTTGTATGCAAGTTTACTCTCATTGACGGTGCAATGGCCGCATCTGAGCCACCATTGCGGCGTACATAAATATAGCCTTCGTCCGAAATATAATTGACAAACCAAGAAATTTCGTCAGAATGTGCTTCGATGACAACTTTATAAGGCTGGTCGGGATTGATTATACCAACGGCTGTACCATAAACATCAACGATGTAGCTGTCGATGTAGGGCTTTAAGTAGTCGAGCCAAATTTGTTGTCCAGAGGCTTCAAAACCTGTTGGCGAGGCATTATTGAGGTATTTGTATAAAAATTCGGTACTGTTGTTCATCTGTCAATGATTGAGTTACTGATTTGAGGAGTGTTTTTTATAAAAAAAGTAGGACGTAGCGGGCTCGAACCGCTGACCTCCGCCCTGTCAAGGCGGCGCTCTGAACCAACTGAGCTAACATCCTAATTTGTGAAGTGAAGACAAGAATTGACGAGAAGTAATGACACACAAATTTAGGCAAATTATTGATTAACCACTTCTATTTTGTAGATTTTTTGAGAAGGAATTTTTCGCAATAATAATATTCCCGCCACAAAAAACAGTACAATAACCAAAATGCTATTTCTCATTCCTGAATATTGGGTAATGATTCCAAATAAGGCTGTACCAAAAAAAGTAGAAATTTTATCACAAAAATCATAAAAACTAAAATAGGAAGCTGTATCGTGGGTGTTTTGGGGCAATAATTTAGCATAAGTAGAGCGTGAAAGCGACTGTACGCCACCCATGACAAAACCAATACCTGCCGCAAGACCGTAAAATTGAGTTTGGGTTTTGGTAAAATAGGCCGATATACAAACCACAATCCAGACAGACAGAATGATAAGTATTGTTTTGGTATTTCCAATTTTACCCGACACATTGGCAAAAATATATGCCCCCAAAATCGCTACCAATTGAAGCAATAAAATAACTATAATCAGCGCGTCGTCTTGTAGTTTTATTTCGTCTTTGCCAAATAGCGGCCCGATGTACATCACCGTCTGGACACCCAAATTATAACAGAAAAAAGCCATTAAAAATCGTTTGATTGTTGGTAGGTTTTGTAGTTCGGCCAATACTTTTTTGAGTTCCTTGAAACCATTCCATATCCAGTTTTTTTGTGCTGAGTCTATTTGTGGTTTGCCGTTGGGTAAATATCTGAATGGAATCTGTGCAAACCCTGCCCACCAAATAGCTACCGTAACAAACGAAACTTGACAGGCTCTTGCCGTAGAAATATTGCCAAACCAGTCGGGCTTTGTGAGCATGGCCAGGTTAAAAATCAACAATAGTACGCTGCCAGTATAGCCCAAAATAAAACCCTTGGCCGATAGCTTATCGAATCGGTCTTCAGTAGCGATTTCGGGCAAATAGGCATTATAAAAAACGATGCTACCACACCAACCAATCAATGATAACGAAAAAGCCAACATTCCCCATTCGATGTTTTGGAGGTTGAAAAAATAAAGTCCCAAACAACTCAGTGAGCCTAAATAAACAAAAAACTGCATAAACTGTTTTTTACGACCGCTGTAATCGGCAATGGCTCCCAAAAAAGGATTGATGAGTGCGATAAACAAAAAAGCAAACGAAACAGCAAACGAAAAAAGAGCAGAACTATTGACTGTCATTCCCATAAAATCAACTTCGGGCTTACCCTCAGCGTTTTTGGCTACACCATAAAAGAAAGCTGGAAATACTGCCGATACGATTGTAAGCGAATGAACGGAATTTGCCCAGTCGTACATACACCATGCGTTGAGGGTTTGGGTTTGATTTTTCATTTTTGGTTTAGGTTTGTGCAGGATACACCTCTTTCAAAAAATCTACGACAGCATTAGTAAACGAATGATTGGAGTCGCCAGCAACCATGTGGCCAGCACCAGCTACCGTAAAACTTCGTACCTGTGGCACAGCGTCCAGAAATTCGGCCATCACTCGTTCGCTCACTACATCGCTAATGCCCCCACGAACGATAAGCGTTGGAACTGTCAGATTTTGGGCAGCAGTAAACAATCGCTGTTCGTACTCAATGCGTTCTGAGACTGTCGAGTTTTGCCATACTTGAAGCATGGCAGGGTCCCAGTGCCAATACCAGCGGCCATTTCTAAATCTTAGGTTTTTTTCTAATCGGCCTGTATCATCGGTTTTGGGGCGATGTGGTAGATATGCCGCTACGGCTTCGGCGGCCTCGGCAATGGTCGCAAAGCCACTGTTCATATTGGCACTCATAAAAGCAAAAATGCGCTCAATACCCTTTTGTTCGGCTTTGGGCGCAATGTCCACCAGAATAACGGTTGAAGCAACTGATATTTTTGACTCACCTTCGGCAATCAGCGACGTAATGCCTCCCATCGAAGCACCAATCAAGGCAGGTTTGCCGCCTACTTGTTTGATAACTGCTCGTAGGTCATCTACTAAGGCATCGGTCAAATAATCGGCATTTGCAGACCAGCTACTATCGCCATGCCCACGGGCATCTAAAGCAATGGCATAGTAGCCGTTTTGAGCCAAAATCTTGGCAGTATCACCCCACGAATATCCTGTCTGGCCGCCTCCGTGCAACAGCAAAACTGGCTGATTCTTGGCATTACCATAAGCAGTGCCTACTATAAAAAAATTGGGTTTGGTCTCGAAACGGACAGACATAAGTAGTCGTGAGTATATAGTACGGTGTCGTGAGTTAAATACAATGCTGTTAATCAGTAAGTTATCAAAATTAAAACACCGTATTACTTTTGAATAAGTACATAAATATGGTTTATAAGCGAGCCAACTGATTTGACATAATTGTAGTTCAAATACTCAATTACTCAAAATTGCTAAAGCGCAGGTACTAATTCCAAATTGACAGTAAATGTAAGACCGCTTACCGAGATATTGTTTTTGAGAATCATTCTGTCTTTTTTGATACTAACAATCGGAAACTGGCCTTTTAATTGGCTTATGTCAATATCTAAAATCTGGTTGTCGGCTGAAATGCCCCATTTACCCCCATTCACTATGGTACGGGCAACTGGGTCTATGGCTCGGACAGTTTTGTCGTCATTAAACTGAATATTGACACCAAATAAAGCTCGGGACTCGGCAGGTAAATTATTGGGATTGATAGTACTCCCATTTGTGTCAGTAATTTTATCGACCTTCCAAGCGGTTGTTACTAATGTTTCGGTAATGGTTTGGGCGGTTGGAACTGGGTCGTTGCCTGATGTAGTTTTGCAAGCAGACAAACCAACAACGACATAAATAGCCAGTAAAAATGCATTTTTTTTCATGATTGTATAGCAATGAGGGTGATACGTGCATCAAATTTAACGCTTTTCTAACGAAAAAAATATAATTTTAGTCTGTTTTGTTTTTTTTTATGTCGAATAAACTACAATGTAAAAATGTGGTAGTCTGGTATTACACTGATTATTTGTAGTAAAAACTTTATGTCGTAATCTTTCATTACAAACTACTATCATTACCGTAAATGGACATAATTCGTTTTGTTTTTGCTCTAATTCTACTGACTAACGTAGCTTTTTTATTTGATTGACTGCCAATTTGATAACAACTTGGCTGATGCAGATATTTATCATGTATCGAGTAGCCCCGACCCACGTTGGGGGCATCGGGTTTGTTAATACAACTGCCACCGTACAGGAGGCGACTATGGCTGGCACGCCAACAATTTACAGATTGATTCGAAAGTTATATCCCTAAATTGGTTTTTTGAGGGAAAATGGTTGCCATAACGGAAAGGTTAATTTTTGGTCTCGGAAATTAGTGTAGGTGTCATTAGGTCTCTCTGACCGAAATATATAAATTGCGTTAAACTCAAACAAAACGGAATTAGACAAACTTCATTTTCATTTGCGCCAAAGTTTTACAATCTTTGTATCTAAACAAAAAACTACATGAATATGAGTACTGCACAGGCTTATTTTGAAATCTATAAATCATTGCCAAATACTGTTAAGAGCAAGGTATTTTCGATGATTTTAAAAGACAAAAGCTCTATTTTAGCAGAAGTAGAGATTAGTTTAACCGAAGTAGTACAGATGCAAAAAGGTACTAAACCCAAACGCAATGTACGAGATTTAATTGAAAGTCTTCGCAATGAATAATGTTATCTATTCAGATATTTTTGAGGCAAAATTAAGACGTTTCTCTAAAAAATCCCCTTCTATTGTAGATGAAATTGAAGAACTATCCTCGCAGTTAGAAGAAAATACTGGCGTAGGTACTGCGTTAGGCTCAGGTCTGCATAAAATTCGACTTTCAGTTGCGAGTAAAGGTGGTGGCAAAAGTGGTGGTTTTAGGGTAATCACGTATGTAGTTTACCAAATGCCTGATACCAATGATGTTTATTTACTAACACTTTATGATAAATCTGAAGATGATACGGTTAAAAAAGATGAATTATTGAAAATTGCTAAAAAGATAGTGCGGCAATAATTTTAACAGTGAACCAACCATTTAAGTAGTCGTGAGTATATAGTACGGTGTCGTGAGTTAAATACAATGCTGTTAATCAGTAAGTTATCGAAATTAAAATACCGTTTTACTTTCGAATAAGTACTTGATTTCCAACTACAAGTAGGTGTTATTAGGTCTCTGACCCCAATATTATGGTTATTCGTTGGGGGCATCGGGTTTGTTACTACAACTGCCATCGTACAGGCGGCGACTATGGCTGGCACGCCAACAATTTACAGATTGATTCGAAAGTTATATCCCTAAATTGACTTTTTGAGAGAAAATGGTTGCCGTAACGGGTGTATTACTACTGGTTTGATGATTTGTACAGCATTTTTCTTTGAAATTTATAAGGTTCTTCGTTGATTTATACGGGTTTACCGAAGCCATCGCTCCAAGCGATGGCTTCGGTTCGGCTTCAAGCAGCATCTCCGTAGAAATCATAGTAGAACCATTTATAATTATTGTCGAAACAATATTGTGGCGAAGTGGTAGATTTTTAAAATAGATATTTTAGGAACTCAATAAATTTTATTTGAATAGGATCAAAAAATAGTCCCCGCAAAATTTGCAGGGACTATTTTTTACTTAAAGATTAAACTAAAACTAATTCCAACCGTTCGGAACTTGGGCTACTACGGTAGGGTTGGTATCTTTCTCTGCCTGTGGGATAGGGAAGAGTAGGTGTTTGTCTTCAACTGGGTTTAGTCTGAGAGTAGTATAAATAGACCTAACTGCATTCTTTTCTGCATTAATGACGGCTTTGAAGTTACCCCAGCGGATTAAGTCAAAATAACGAGTTTGCTCGCCTGCCAATTCTAACTGACGCTCACGTTGTAATAATGTAACAGCATTTGCTTGATTGCCAAGGGTTGTATATCTGAACGCTCCCACACGAGTACGTACTTGGTTGATAAGTGGCAGAGCGGCATCGGTTTTTCCTTGAAATATATTGGCTTCGGCCAACATCAACAGTACGTCTGCATAACGGATTATCTGCGAATTGATTTCTGATTGAGGGCCATCTGTTTTGTCCTGAAACTCATACGGCTGGTATTTGCGCCAACGATAGCCCAAGTCGCCAAAATTATAGTCAATTTTGCCTGCGGCACAGGTGTTGCAATAATCTGTGTCGCCGCCACTTGCTTTGGTGCCATAAAAAGTAAGTTTGGCACGAGGGTCTGTATAGTCTGTATTTTTTTCGTCTTTGTAAGTGTAGGCTGCTACGAGTGCGTTAGATACAAATACGTTTTTCCAGTCATTGAAACCATATTCTTGCGCTCTACCAGTGTGGGTTGTTTGGCCACCCCACGCCTCCTGACCACCAAACATATAATATTGATTTGCACCGTTAGTACCCCAACCAAACCAGCGGTGCGGCACGTCCAAAAGGCTTTCTGAGCTTCCGCTATTTTTGTTAGAAAACTGGTCATCATAGCTTGGGTTGAGTTTATACCCGTAGGCTGGCGTTGTTAATATTTCAAATTGAGTGGCGGCTTCTGCATATTTTTTTTGAAAAAGAAACGCTTTTCCCAGCATGGCTATTGCAGCACCTCTTGTTGCTCTACCCAAACTGGCATCGTCGTATTTAATCGGTAA
>JAYVJH010000275.1:0-5225 GCA_043769455.1 Runella sp.
GCCTCAACAAATGCCCTCTGGTACCGCCTGTTGGCGAGCCTCTTTCATCGGTATCTTGGTAAAACCCATAGCTAAAATCAACAACGTCATATTGTTTTCCATCTATCGTTGCTTGGGCATTCACTCCTACGGCTGGCATTGTATTAAAAGTTTGTAAGTTGAATATCGGCTACTGTAAGGCTGGGCGCAGTCAGTCTAAGACAAGTGATATAATTTTGCAAATGGTCATTGCTGGCAGTCCTAATTCCTGTTCGTGCAAGTCCAAATCCAGGGTTGAATTTTTCAATAAACTCCACACAAAAAGCCTGTTGGATTTCGATTCTCTTCATACGCCCTGTCGTTCCAAATTCTTCTACTACACAATCGTACTGCTGATTGGGTTGGGTAGCCCAGTTGAGGAGTAAATCGCCATCTACAAATCCATCATCGATTTCAAGGTAAATATTTGTACCCTGCACAGGCGAGTCTGGACGACCAACTTCATCTACAGTTTGATGTAATTCAAAACTTACGTAGTAAATATCAAACGACAAATTGTCGACTGTAAACACTCCAGACCAAGCCATTTTGAATTACGATTTTTGATTAAATATTGGTAATTAGGTCATAAGACGACATCGACCGACCTTGATGTGAATATTTACCTCGGATAATTTGGGTGAATTTTAATTTTTCGTAATTGTTTTAAATGTCTATCTGTATGCGAAATACAAGTCAATACAATCTGGTGCATGTCTCTTACATTATACGTTTCAGCATTGGTTAATTGACCGTCAAATTTGAAATTTCTAAAAGTAAAATGCTTTCTAAAATCGTCCTTAGTGTTTTTTACAGTACCAAAAAGGGCACTCCTAATACGATTATAAGCAAACTGAGACTTTTCTTTTGAACAATACCTACCAAATGGACTTAGAAATCCTGCATTAGCTTTTAAAGGATCTTCGCTATATTCAATAAAAACTTTGTCATTTCCTTTTGCTTTATCAATAAATTGAGGTAGTTCGGGCTGGCTCAAACACGTCCAGATTTCCTTCATAAAACTTTCGTCTTGAGTAATAAGATGCTCTACAATTTCTGAAATTGACCACCGAGTAGAATCTTCTTTGAAATTCCACTGTTGCTCAGAAAGCCCTTTAATCTCTATAAACAATTCATTATTAGTTCTTTCTAATCCTTTGAGCAAGTTTTCTCGTTCTGATTCTGTCCATATTTTATCAGTTGACAGTGGTGCTGTTTGACAAAATGCGGTCGAGCTCGTCAGAATTAGCACTAATATTAAGGCATTATATTTCATGTTGAGTAAATTTTAGTTTAGATATAAAAAAATCAATACTGGATTTAATGTCGTTTAGTTAAGAGTTCGGTGAAGACACCAAACTCGGTTGGCTACCGTGGTTTGTGTCCTCACAAACCACTTATTTTCTTAACTAAACGACATCAATACTGGATTTATAACCTATGATATGACATTCATAAGTATTACTGTTGTGCATATTCTGCTGCCCATTCTGCTGCTTCGAGGTCGTCGCCACGTTGTCCTGTGAGGCCAATCATAAAGTTTTTGGCTGGAAAATACGGAATCATGTGTATGTCTAAATGGATTTTATCTTTCTGATTTTGGTCTTGTTCAAACCGCATGACTTTAAATTTTTCTATCAATTTGCCTGGTCCTGTAACGCTATCCAAAAACTTGACAATTTGCTTCTGGAGGTCGGTGCGGGTATTGTAATCAAAGTTTTCAAAGGCACGGCGGTTCAAGAAGTCTATCAATACTTTGGTGATATAATCAAAAACCCGAACGACTGAATAAGTTTGAAGACCAGCATTATCGCCATTAAAAAGCGTTTTGGCCGAAAACGCCATTACCTTTCCATATTCATTGACCATCGGAATCAGTCCTGCTTTTTCGAGATTGGCTATTTCCGATTTTTTCAAATCAAACCGCACACCGTCCACCTCATTGAGTGTTCCGTGTTTTTTACCAGCCGCCACTTGCGACATCAGCGTTTTGTAAACATTACCCGCCAGCGCCGAACTCGGCGGAATGTATAGGTCGTCTTCTTCGCCCAAATCGGCATGCTTACCACGACCCACAAGCCAGTTGCAGGCCATCATTACGTTGGACAGATGCGCTGCGCCACCCGTGAGATTGGCGGCTTCAAACAGATCGAGTACGTCTTCGGGTGCGTCCAAATGTTCAAAATCGGTTACGAGCATGGTTTTATTTTTGTGTGCAATTTTCGCCCATTTTTCTACCACCTTACTCGACCCCAAATAACCGGGTACGCTCAAAATTGAGTAGTTATCTCGCAGGTCCAATCGGTCAAAATTGGCAGACAGTTCTTCGCTAACGGCATCTATAAACGTTGTAACGTCCAAGTCCTTTAATTGGTCGAGGTCGGCGTTCATAAATGTTACATTTTTGACTTTTTCTTGCTCGCAATTCTTAAAAAACATCGCCACCGACCGATATGACTGTTCTAATTCTCTGACTGACTCGATAGATTTACGCAGATTGACTTTGAGTAAATCGCCCGCAGCGGTCGCCTCTGCTTGGCCAGTTTCTATCATCTTGGCTACACTGTCCGAACTGTTCAATAAGTTTGACCAAAGTTCAAGCCGTTTTTTTAGTTGCTTGCGCTCACTTTTTTTATCGGTTTCGGTCAAAAATATTTTTTTGCGTGCTTTTTTTTCTGGATTAACGTTGGACACACCTTCGATGATGGTTTCGAGTAAATCGAAACCACCGTATTTGGCCAACTGTGGTAGTCCTTTGTCTAAGGGAATAGCCTCAGCAAAGCGTTGGTCTTGGGTTTGAATTTGTAGTTCTGCCATTTTAATTTTGAATAATTGAATGTTAGAGTGAGCGAATAAATGATTGCTGGGTTAATTGAATGAAAAACAAAATATATTCTATCATTCAATCCCTCAATCATTCAAAAATCAGTCGGCAGCAGCCAGCTCTTCGATGAGTGTTTGTAATACGCCCAATAGTGCCGCTTTTGCTTCGGGTTTTTCGAGTGCTGCTTTTAAGGTTTTATTGACCCGCAACTGCCTCGTAATCTGGTTATAATCTGTCGAGCGAGCATCTAAATCTTGTAAAAACGCACTTTGAGATATAACCCCTTTTTTGCCAAAATCTCCCAGATTCCTAAACCTTAGTGTTTCATTGATAAAACTACCATCAGCCGTCTGAAACTCAGCATCAGCATCTGGTTGGTAATGTGCAAACACATCTTCGACAGTTTTGAGGTCGTAGGTCATTTTGGGTTTAATGGCTGGGTCGCCCGTCATTTTGCCCACATATAGGGTTTTATTTTGGGCAATGTCAGCCATGCCTTCGTTGGCTTGGTCTATTTTGCGTTCGTTGCCGCCAATTCCGTAGTTAAACATAATTTTAGTCGTTAGTCGTTAGTTCAAAAATCATTTTTTCATTATTTTCATTATTTTCATTTCCTTAATTAACCAATGAGTACCGTTGGGCAGCCCACGACTATCATTCCGCCATGAATCGTGCTATCGCCCATACGAGCGGCTGGCATATTGCCAATCAGTACTGTCATTGAACCCAAAATAATACTGTCGGGCGGGCCAACACAGGTACACATATCGCCCATGACAGATGCGGGTTGGCCTCCAATAAGTACCAGCGGGTTGCCTGGCCCAACGATTGGCCCGCCTATGTGTGGGATTGGCGGTAACCCTGGGGTAATCATCGGGCAGATGTGCATGTCTCCAATTCGTGCGGCTGGCTGTCCCATTTTTTTAGTTTTGAGTTATTGAATGATTGAGTTTTGAATACCTCACAAATACAACTACTTTTCCAACGTTATCTGCCACCGCTCGGCGGCTGGCGAGTCGTCGCCAAAAATTTCAAGAACTAATTTATCGGCCGTCAATGACTTAATACCAAACCAATCCCAACCAATAGAGGCCGAAACAAAACTACTTTTAGATAGAAACTCGACATCGCCCAATGAAGCTACGTGCGTAACACCTTCTTTTTTAATGGCTGCTATTGTAGCATCAAAATCTTTTTTTTCTGCTGCCGTCAAGCCAAATGCTTTTGTAATTTCTGCGGCTATTTCGTCCACAGTATTGATTTTGTAAGTCGAGTTTTTAATTTGAATAGTTTGCGTTTGCCCCAATTTGGTTACCACAAATGGCTGATTACTACCCGTTATTACATAATTACTCTCCTTAAACTCAATACCTGTACCAGTTTTTGGGGCAACATCAACGGTGAGAGTTTTGCCAGAGGCATCGTCATAGGTCATTCGGGCGGTTTTGTATTTCCAGATACCAACTAATGAGGGCGTGGGTGCTACATCAGCCGTTTTGGCACATGAACCCGCAAATAAAGCCACCGCAAAAAGTGAGAGAATTAAAATTGATTTTTTCATAATTATTGAGTTGATAAAATTTACATTTGCATAGTTACGGGCTATTTCAAAGTCCTGCAAGTGGTATTGAGCAAACGGTATAAGTTATTGAGGGAGTGGTATTTAAACAATAAATATTTAGATTGATTTTTGAAATTATTATCTAAAAAGCAACTAATAATAATGGCTCTCGCCTATCAGCTTCCAAACACCTCCGAAAACATTGACACCTGCACCCACCCCAACGCCAAAACCACCTACACTCTGAGCATGAAAAAGTGTGTCACCAAAAATTGTCAAAGTTAAAGCCGCTAAATAAGGATTTTTAAGGGCCGTTATATAGGTGAAAGAATACCCATACGCACCGCTTGCCCCTATTGATGATATTCGACCGGCAGATTTATCTAAATCATTGGCAGTAAATGATTGGTCGCAATCTAATTTTGCAAAAGGACTGTATGCCTTGTTGCGAAAAACATCGGCTGGACTTGGTGCTGAGGCCCCACCAATGCTTCCACCTGCACCTATACCACCGCCTGTAAAAATAAACTGCCCCCTGAAATTTGCATTTTTACTTCTAAATTCAAAAAAATAGACTCCAGCACCAGGACCTGCTGCCCCACCCATTTGTACTATACTCGCTACCTCCCAGTCTGATACGCTTAGATTCCTTGCCATAGTCTTGTTTGTTTAAGTTGTTATAAAACTCACCTCGCCATCGTCTCCCAAACTCAAATTGACAATCGAGCCTTTGATAGCCTGCCCACTGATAATCATTCTACTTATTGGTCGTCTTAATTGGTTTCTGATTACGCCTTTGAGTGGCCGCACACCATACCGTGG
>JAYVJH010000276.1:0-1812 GCA_043769455.1 Runella sp.
AGGTCAGACCAGCCAAATTCACTCAATATTACGTGTACATTACTGGCTTTTTCCATTATACCAAAGTCAATCGAAATACTCTCCATGTCTTGGTAGTGGGCATCTATCAAACTTTGTTCTGTGTCGTTGATGTACGTGGGTGTTAGGTTTGCAAAAAACAAATCCATTTTTGGCAGATATGCCTTAAATGCTTTACAGATTGACTTTCCCGACCATACAAAAATACCTGCGTTCCAGACATATTCGCCACTCTCTACAAACTGCTGGGCGAGGGCTGCTATTGGTTTTTCGGTAAATTTTTTTACTTTTTTGGCTTCGCTATCGCTATTTTCAAACTGAATGTAGCCGTAACCAGTGTCTGGGCGGCTGGGCTTGATACCAAGCGTAACCAATACATCATTATTTTGGGCAACCTCCAAAGCCGTTACTATTCGTTCTCTAAATGTTACTTCTTTGAGTATGATGTGGTCGGCGGGGGTAATGACGATATTGGCATCTGGACAAAGTGCCGTTATTTTGTAGCAAGCATAAGCCACGCAAGGTGCAGTGTTGCGGCGGCAGGGTTCTAACAAAATCTGCCTATCGGTCAAGAAAGGTAACTGCGTTTTTACTAAGTCATAATATTCGGCATTGGTCGCCACAAATATATTTTGGGGTAAGCATACACCTTCAAAACGGTCAGCCGTTTGTTGTAGCATGGTTTGGCCTGTGCCAAGTACATCGTGAAACTGCTTGGGGTGGTTGTTTCTACTAAATGGCCAGAAACGTGTACCAACGCCTCCCGCCATAATGACCACAAAATTATTTTCTATCATTTAGACTTTATGAATGTTTTAGTCCGCAAAGCTACGTTTTCACGGATATTTTGCCAAAAGAAATTTATATCGGCCACGTGCCAAATTTTTGTCCGAATCAAAAAACTACCTCTAATATAAGGTTTATTTATCCACAACATACCTTTATGAACCTCAGCATCAATGGCTTGTGGTATAAAGTCAAACTTACGGCCCACCGCTCCTTTATTTAGTTCTTTTGGTGCAAAAACTTCGTCAGTTCGCCATGTGAGTGGGTTGGTAACGATGGCCGTGGCATAGCCATCTGCATAGTAAGGCGGGTAATAGTCTCTGGCAAAAGTATTCCAACTGGCATAACCACCGATTTCTTCGGGGCTATTGGCCGCTTTGATGGTCTTGAAGTCAGTAGGTTGTACTCTCACTCCAATCAAATAAGCAAATACTAATTGTTTTTGGAGAGGCTTGCCATCAAATAGTTCTTTCAATAACTGTTTGGCATGAACCGTACCTTGGCTATGAGCGGCAATCACGATTGGGCGGCCATTGTTATAGTGTTTGAGATAATATTCAAAAGCTGCTTTTACGTCCGAGTAGGCAAGCCAGAGTGCTTTTGTACCAGCGTCTTTGTCAGAAAAAGCATACAAATGTGCCTGTCGATAGCGTGGCGCAAAAATCCGACACGTACCATTAAAAGGCGTAGCTTGGTTCAAAATCGTAGAGCCGTCGGTGCGTGCATTCATAGATACATCGTTCACATCGGCGTTCCATTCGTACTGACCTTCGGCTGGTTTTTGGGTAAATGTAGTTGGGTGAATAAAAAAAACATCGGACTCGGCTGTTGCTTGTCCATCTTGTTCTGTGCAATTACTCGGAATTTTATCAGCAACATCAATGCGGTCTGGTAAGGCAGCCCAATGGTCAGTATTTGAATAGTCGGGGAGAGCAGGTAGCTTGGTTGTATCAAAAACAGAGGTCAATATTACTTTTTTGGAGCAGCCAAACGAAAATAAGGCAAGCA
>JAYVJH010000277.1:0-15331 GCA_043769455.1 Runella sp.
GGTGTGCGGGCAAGAGTAGAGCAACGTTTGGCCGATTGGGCAAAGCTATCGGTAGGTTTGAGCTATACCAATAGTTTCTCGAACGAAAAAGCAAACGGTAACGTGTTTTATAGCCCCATTAACTCAATAAACATTGGTAACAACATATACGATTTGAGCCAACGTGACGGTGCAGGAGCGTTGCTCGCCGTAGAGCCAACTCGTGTAAACCCACTATCGACTATTCAGGATATGACTTTTACGCAAGCCGTAAACCGTACCATCAACGATGTGCAGTTGAATCTCACACCTATCAAAGGAATGAGTATTGACTGGGTTGTGGGGGTAGATGCTATCTCACAGTTAGGCAAAAACCTCATCAAGCCTTATCCATATCAGGCTACGGCTGGCTTGCCGTTGGAGCGTTATCCTAATGGATTTGCCTCAAATGCAAACAACAACTCACTGCTACTCAACAGCGACATAAACATCAGCTATGAGCGTGAACTGACCAACGACATCAAACTAAGTTTGACTGCTGGCGGCAACTATCAATACCAACAAACAGACTTTACCCGTGCCAGTGGCGAAGGTTTGGCACCGTTTATCGAAACCGTAAGTGGTGCAGCAAGTACTACCGTTACGGCAGGTTATGGTTTGAGCCGCTTTGTGGTGAGTGGTATTTTTGGACAAGCGACAGTTGGCTACAAAAATTTATTGTTCTTGACGGGAGCCATTCGTAGAGACGGTTCGAGTATATTTTCGCCAGAGCAAACCAACCAAGTATATCCAAAAATAAGCGGTAGCTTGATAGCCTCAGACTTAGGATTTTGGAAAAGCAGCGGTTTAGAAAATACAATCAACAGTGCCAAACTACGTTTTTCTTACGGACAGGCTGGAAACTTGACAGGTTTGGGTGTGTATGATCGCTTTTGGCAGTTTTCGCCAGCACCGTTTTTGGGTCGTAGCACCATATTGCCAGGTGGCCAGTTTGCAAACCCAGGCGTAAAGCCCGAGCGAATGACCGAATTGGAAGGTGGTGTTGATTTGGCGTTCTTGAAAAACAAAATCACGTTGGGCGTATCGGTTTATAGTCAGCAAATCAGCGACTTAGTTGTAAACCGCACCTTGGCACCATCATCTGGTGGGTCGAGTATTGTAAACAACGTAGGCTCAATGGAAAACAAAGGCTTTGAAATAGCATTGGGTATTACACCTATCAAAACCAAAGATTTACAATGGGACGTTACGGTTTTGTATAACCAAAACCGCAATAAAATTACGAGTTTGGGCGGCTCAACGGCTACCATCGGTTTGCCAACACCCGCTGGCGCACCAGTGTTTTTGATTCAAGGCCAACCTGCTTCGATATTTTATGAGTTTCCGTATGCACGCAATACCGATGGTACATTGTTATTGACCCCACAAGGACTACCTCAGCGTGAAAGAGGCGTACAAAACACTACCGACCCAACGCAGTTTACAGCACAACGTGCGGCTGACGGACAACCAAGTGGCGCTCTCATAAGTACTGTTATTGGTAATCCAAACCCTAAATGGACAGGCTCTTTTGTGAGTAATTTGACTTATAAAAAACTAAGTTTCAATTTCTTGTTAGATGCCGTACAGGGTGTAAATGTATTTAATGCCGACAAGCGTACTCGCAACAACGTGGGTATTGGCGATATAGCCGAACAAGAACTAAAAGGCACAGCACCACGTGGTTCGGTGTTTGCGTTAGTGCCAATCAGCGAATACCGTGTCGATGATGGCTCGTTTGTTAAGCTACGTGAAATAGGTTTGAGTTACTCAATGCCTAAGCCCATAAAAGGGATAAGTAATGCAGTACTGTCAGTAACAGGACGTAACTTATACTCGTGGGATAAATACAATGGCTATGACCCTGAAACCAACGCAGGTGGTAATAACGATATGCTACGTGGTATTGATTTCGGAAACGTCCCTATTCCTCGTACCTATCAAGTACAGCTAACGTTGAGTTTCTAATTATTCTAATCTTGAAATAAAAAAATGAAAAAAATAGTCACATATTCAGTTCTGGTAATAGGACTAATCGCTGCGGCTTCGTGCAGCACCGACCAAAGTTATGTAAACCCAAGTACGGCCTCTGAGCCACAGGTTGTAAACGACGTAAATGGACTTATTGCACTCTGTAATGGTCTCCAATTTAGATTTACAGTAAGTCGTGCTTCGCCTGGCTATGCCTATGCTACCACAACAGGCTTAGTAACACGTGAATTGACGGTTTTGAACGCAGGTAATGCAGACGAAGATGCCCTGCGCCAAGGTGCCAACAACGTAACATTTGCCAACTCGCTACCTCGCAACGTCTGGACACAGTGTAACCTCACAAAAGCATCTGCCGACTTGATTCTAAAAAACATTGGTATTGTTACAGATGCAGGTACAAAGTCAGGAATTGTAGCTTATGCGGCCATTTACAAGGCATTGGCCCTGGGTACGATGGCCCAGTTTTGGCAGCAAGTAACGATAAAATCGGAAGAAGCCGCTACGTTTTCGACACGTGAAGATGCACTAAAAGAAGCCATCGCAACATTAGAAAACGCCGCTACCACACTCGCCACTCCGCCGTCAGCTACTTTTATAGGCCGTATTGTGCCGGGTATAGATTTGGCCAATACAGTACAGGCACTCATTGCCCGTTATGCCAATATGCTTGGCGACAACGACAAAGCACTGGCTGCTGCCGCCAAAGTAGATTTGACAAAGCGGTCGTTTTGGTCGTTTGACGACACCAGCCGCAACCCACTTTTTGAGTCGCTATTTAGCAATCGCAACGTAGCCGAACCAAATGTAGGTTTTGGACTACCAGCAATGTTGATGCCAGCCGCTACCGACCGCCGCGCAGCTTTTTATTACACAGCAGCTACATCGACAATCAATGCAGGTTTTGCGAGTTTTTATAGAGCCAACAACACACCAGTACCTGTTTATTTGCCAGGTGAAATGTTATTGATAAGAGCAGAGGCTTTGGCACGCAAAAACGACTTGGCAGGTGCAGTAGCCGAACTCAATAAAGTACTGACCAAAACAACCGATGCTTGGGGCATTGGTGCAGCACAGCCAGCATACAGCGGTGCAACAACTACCGATGCCGTTTTGACCGAAATTTATCGCAATCGTTGCATAGAGTTATTTATGAGTGGTATGAAGCTCGAAGATAGCCGCCGTTTTGGTCGCCCAGCGGCAGGTGCTACTGGTGCAGAGCGCAGCCGCAACTGGATGCCATACCCAAATACAGAGCGTCAAAACAACCCAAATACACCAGCCGACCCCGCTATATAAACGACATTAAAATAGAGTAAAATAGTACTTAAAAAACGTTACCAATTCGGTAACGTTTTTTTTATGTATTTTTGTAACTCAAAATACACCAAACTATGAAACGCAACGTCTATTTTACGGCTGGCCCAGCCGAAATGTATCCTACTTTTGAAAAACACTTGCGAGTAGCCCTCGACGAACAGTTGGGGTCTATCTCGCACCGAAGTCAGCGATTTAGAGATATTTATAAGTTTACGGTCGAGCAGTTGCGAATGCTGATGAATATCCCCGACAGCCACGGTATATTTTTTACGGGGTCGGCTTCGGAGATTTGGGAACGAATTTTGTTGAACTGTGTCGATCAGGAGAGTTTTCATCTGGTCAATGGCTCATTTTCGCAAAAATTTTGCGACTACGCAGAGGGTGTAACCAGATTTGCACACACTCAAGAAAAACCCTTTGGCGAGGGCTTCGACTGGGCCGAAGTCCGAGTGCCTGAATATGCAGAGTTGATTTGTGTTACTCAAAACGAAACCAGCTCGGGAGTACAAATGCGTGAGGCAGATATTCATAAACTCAAACAGCGTAACCCCAAAATAATGATGGCCGTGGACATGGTATCGGCGGCTCCGCACCCAAATTTAGATTATAGTTTGGTCGATACTTCCTTTTTTTCTGTCCAGAAAGCATTTGGGCTACCCGCAGGTTTGGGGGTCTGGATTGCCAACGAAAAATGTTTGGCCAAAGCAGAACATTTACAAAACAATACAGATACAATCATCGGCGCGCACAATAGCTTGCCGATGCTCTGGAAAAATTATGAAAAATACGAAACCCCAGCCACCCCCAACGTATTGCTGATTTATTTATTAGGCAAAATCGCTGAGGACTTAAATACGATTGGCATAGAGACCGTCCGCCGACAAACCGAAGATAAGGCCAAAGTTATTTATCGGTTTTTGGAAAATAGTAACTCGTTTAGTCCGTTTGTGAAAGAAGACAAACATAAGTCCAGAACGGTTATTGTAGCAGACTGTACGAAGCCGTCTTCTAAAATCATTGCAGAAATCAAAAAATCGGGAATGATTGTCGGTGCTGGTTATGGCAGCCTTAAAGACAGTCAAATCCGTATTGCAAATTTCCCAGCCACATCGCTCAAACAAGTAGATGCACTGATATTGGAACTAAAAAAATTAGATTGATGCAAGGCACAAGAAAACTATCTATGCAAAAATTATTTTTTTGGAAAAACTGGCGGCCTACTGAACGGGTTTTTTACTCAACTTGCTTGTTTTTGTTGGTTTTGGCCACAGCCACAGCCCTCACTTTTCAGTACAGAGGCTTCGACAATGTCGTTGGCTGGGACGTGCTGTCGGAACTCGATGAAACACCCGTAAAGTTCGACTCTATACAATCACAAGTGCTTATCGGTAAAGCCTATATCGTCAAAGAGCAATTTGTGCCGTCCAAAATGGTAACTGATAGCTGGGCTACTTGGCTTTATTTATTGCTCAATTTAACAGGGCTTGCGCTTGTGGTGGCGGCGATTTCTACCTTTTCAAGGTCTTGGTATTTGGGTGCTATGATGCTTATTATTGGGCTATTGTCGTTTTTTCATCTCGAAGCTTTACAAATTTTTGGTACAGACAATCAAGCCGCTTTCTTGGTCGTTGTTGCTCTTTTGGGTGGTGTTAGTTATTATTTCAATGCGTTTAGAGCTGGCGTTTCAACCATTACTCGAATCGTTGTTTTTGCTGTATTGCTACTTTGTTTGTCGTTAGTTTTTGGTTTTGGGGCAAGGGCCAAACTGCCCACTCAAACTTTTGTGGCCTATTCGCTTCCTGTGTTTGTTGTTATTTCAATCGGTTTTATTGGCTGGACATCGTTTGAAATCATTTCAGGTTTTGTCTATGTTATTTCCAATCGGCGAGCAGGAATGGCGCACAATAGTCTGCGTAATTTTTTGATAGTGAGCGGCTTGTATTTGCTGACAATGTTACTGGTTTTCTTAAAAAACACAGGGGCTATCAGCGAAGGCTACTGGCTCGTGAGTCCGTTTGGGTTGCTTGTGGCCTCGGTTTGGCTTGGTATCTGGAGTTTTGAGAAGCGTACCGAAACTGTATTTAGTTTTCAGGAATCGGGAGCGTGGTTGTATTTGGGTTTGGCTCTGATTTTGTTTGGAACGCTCGGCCATGTCTTTGCCACCGACAACGTACCGCTCGTCTCTGTTTTTGAAGATAGCATCATTTATGGGCAATTGGGGCTGGGTTTGTTGTTTGTGTTTTATGTCGCTATCAACTTTTATCCATTATTTGCCAAAGGCTACGAAATACACAAAGTTTTGTATAAACCATTGAGATTTAGTATCATACAAACTTATATTGTTGGTGCAGTTGCTGTACTTTTGTTGTTGTTGTATCAAGAATTTTCGACGGTTCAACAGTTTGATGCTGCTTCAAACAACGCCCTTGGCGATTTATATACCAGTGCCAATGACTACGTTTTGGCCGAACAATACTACAAAACGGCCTTTGCCCAAGCACCTCAAAACCACAAGTCCAACTATGCGCTGGCTTCGCTGGCACTATCGCAAGGCGACAACACCACGGCAGGGGTTTACTTCAAACAGGCCATTGCCAAAAACGCAACCCCGCACGACTACGCTGGCCTGAGCCAAAGCCTGATGACTGAAAACTTGATTTTTGATGCCATCTTCAATCTTCGTGAGGGTATAAAAGCGTTTCCTAAAAGTGGCGAGCTACAAAATAATCTGGGCTATTTGTATTTCAAAACCAAAATTGCTGACTCGACTTTTTACTATTTTGATTTGGCTCGCCAAAACGCCCATTGCCCCGAAATCCCCGAAACCAATATACTGGCGTTTTTTGCCAAAAATCCAATTTTCACAGCACCAGAATTGCCCAAAACAAGTAACTATAACTCGTTAGAAGCCAATCGGTTTGTGCTTAATAAATCTAAAATAAAGTCAGATTTAAAAATAACACTACCGCTCGACTCTGGCCTCAGTGTCAGTAACTTTGCTTACTTGTATAATCGTGCCGTTTATGAGCGAGACACGAACGATTTGGTACTTTTACAAAAACTACAAAACAAAAACGGTAGCCTGTACGAAGACTTAGAAACGGCTCGGGCTTTTATAAATTATTATAATGCCGATAAAATAGCGGGGCTTTATTTACTGGCATCACAAATTGTAGCAGATACATCTCAAAAAACAGCCTTAGCTCGCCAAACACTGGCTTTTTGGCTCAATAAAGAAACAACCGAAAAGCCCGATATTTCTAATCTGAAAGACTTGCCAAACCTACTCCGCCGCCACCCGTTTAATGTCGATTTACTACAAAAAGCGACTGATTATTACAACACCAACAAACAACCCAAACTGGCCTACGAAGCGATTCTGAAGGCGTTACGTTTTAATAGAAATTCAATAGAAATACAAAAAATGTACGTTTTGCAAAGTACGGAATTGGGTTTTACTGAATTTGCCCAAGACGGTCTCAACGCCCTTTTTAGCCTCACAAGCCCAGCCGACTATCAGCAGTTTTTGCAGATTTATCAAGCCAAACGCTCGCTAATCGAAAAAGAACGTCAAAGTTTTAGATGAATTGTGTAGTTTTACGGTATTCAAACGAGTAATAGTCTTTCTACACAATATTTATCAACACAATTAGCTATCAATCTGACGTAAATCAAATAAAAATTAATGAAATTTAAAAAAGTAATACTGGGGTATATAAAGATAACATATACCATGCTTATTGTGTTGTGTGCAAATTATGCTAACTCCCAAAATACGAGAACTTCAAACTATAATAACGTAGGCTGGTACGGATATTTTGGAACAATAAAGCTGGACTCAAAGTGGGGGATTCATACAGAATACCAGTGGCGTAGAAACAACACTATATCAGACCCACAGCAAAATCTGTTACGACTTGGGCTAAACTACCAACTCAACCCCAAAGTACAGTTGAGGCTTGGCTATGCTCGGATTGAGACCTTTGCCTATGGCGAAATAGCTATAAATGGTTTTGGAAAGAACTTTACAGAGCGACGGGCTTATCAGATGGCAACACTGACCGATAAAGTATCAATCGTTGATATATCGCATCGTTTTATGCTCGAACAACGCTGGGTAGGGCGGTATTCTAATGCCATCTTGACGAAAGAAGATGAGTTTGTGTTCTTGAACCGCTTTCGATATATGTTCAGAATGCAAATACCGCTCAAAGGCAAAGCCATCGAAGATAAAACGCCTTATCTGGCACTTTATGACGAGATTTTGATTGGTTTTGGTAAAAATGTAAATGAAAATATTTTCGACCAAAATAGATTTGGGGTTTTGTTGGGCTATCGGTTCAATAAAAAAATACGAATTGAGGCTGGCTATCTATCACAAATATTACAGTTGGGTAGAGAAGTAAACAACAGCAATGTTTTTCAGTACAACACAGGGCTTGTTCTGAACACAAATTTCACCCTTGACTTGACCAAAAAGAAATAATAGCCAAACAAACCAGCCATGAAAATCATTGAAACTGAACAAATTGCCAAACGCTATGTAATGGGTAGCGAGGTCATCGAAGCCCTCAAATCGGTGTCTATTAGTATCAATAAAGGCGAATATGTAGCTTTTATGGGGCCGTCGGGTTCGGGCAAATCTACGCTGATGAATATCGTTGGTTGCTTAGACACTCCCACCAATGGCCGCTATGTACTCAACAATAAAGACGTGAGCGACATGGGCGAAAACGAACTGGCCGAAGTCAGAAATAAAGAAATAGGATTTGTGTTTCAGACTTTTAACCTATTGCCCCGTATGACTTCGCTTGAAAACGTGGCTTTGCCGCTTATTTATGCAGGGCTCAACAAAACCCAGCGCATTGAAAAAGGCATGATTGCCCTCAAAAATGTGGGCTTAGAAAACCGTGCTGGCCACCGCCCCAACGAGCTGTCGGGTGGGCAGCGGCAGCGTGTGGCCATAGCACGTGCGCTCGTAAACGACCCCAGTATTTTGTTGGCCGATGAGCCAACAGGAAACTTAGACAGTAAGACATCGCACGAAATCATGGATTTGTTTGACCAGCTACACTCAAAAGGCAATACGATTGTGATGGTAACACACGAAGAAGACATCGCCCAATACGCCCACCGAATTGTGCGACTGCGAGACGGCTTAGTAGAGTCTGACCTTGTAAACCCCAACCCGACTAAGGCCAATTTATTGGCTTAATACGTTTGTTTTTTCTTCAAGTAAAAAAAGTGCTATGGATATTATTAACATCGACCCCGAGATATTAGGTGGAGTTCCCGTTTTTAGGGGCACTCGAGTACCTATCAAAACGCTCTTAGATTATCTGGCGAGTGGCGTAAATAATTTACAAGATTTTTTAGAGGATTATCCATCTGTAAATCCGACCGATGCCAAACAACTTATTGGTATTTTAGCAAATCAGTTGATGCCAGCCTGTACATTTCAATACACTACCCAATGAAGATTTATCTTGATGAAAATTTATCCCCCAAATTTAGACATTACTTAAACAACGACATAATTCAAGTTTATACTCATCAATTTATGGGTTGGTAAGGCAAAAAAAATGGCGAATTACTCACTCTGTTACAATCTGCCAAGTTTCGAGGTATCATTACTGCCGATCAACTGATGTACAATGATAATCAGTTACGAAAGTTTGGGTTACACTTTTTTCTTATTCAAGCTGCTTTTGATACACCCGTAGAGCGTATTCCATTATTTGAACTGTTAAATCAATTCCTGACCGATAATTATGCACAATTAGATAAAGCGGCCTCTTCTAAGACAATTATTACAGATGGAATCATAAATAAAAATCTAACTCGTGGAGTACACTTGTTATGGATTGACTAAAAAAATAAACCACCATGCACGCCCTCACCAATACCAAAATCTATACTGGTCAAGCGGTATTGGTCAATCATTCAGTATTGATTGATGCTGGTATGATTAAAGCCATTTTGCCAGATAGTCAGTTACCAGCCGACATACAACGTACTGATTTAAAGGGCAATGACTTAGTGCCAGGCTTTATTGACTTTCAAGTCTATGGTGGGAGTACGGGCTTTTTTGTTAAAGATTTGTCGTTGGATTCTCTTCAAAATATAGTAGAAACACACCGCCAAGACGGAACTACTAACCTTGTGCCAACACTTTATTCAACTACTTTTGACCGTATCATCAAGGCTATTGACGTAACCCGAAATTGGATTGAGTCGGGTAGGGGGGGAGTATTAGGGCTACATATCGAAGGGCCGTTTTTGAACTCTGAGAAACGTGGGGCGCACAACATAGATATTGTCAGAGTGCCAACCCGCTACGAACTCGAAGCCATCGTTGAGCGTAGTGCAGGGCTACCGACTGTGATGACGATTGCACCCGAAGTTTGGCCAGACGATTTGTTAGAATTGGCTTTGGGCAGTCATTTGATCTTGTCAATCGGCCACACGAACGCCACTTATGCCCAAGCTACCAACTACTTCAAAAAAGGCATCGGCCTTGCTACACATTTCTACAATGCCATGCGGCCGCTCGAAGGCCGTGAGCCTGGCGTGGTAGGTGCAATTTTAGACAGTTCAGATGTTTGTGCAAGTATTATTGTAGATGGATTTCATTGCGACTATGCGGCCGTCAGAATAGCCAAAAAAGTAATGGGCGACCGCTTGTTTCTGATTTCAGACGCTACTTTTGCACACTTCAAAGGCCACCGATTTGAGTTTGACGGTTTTAGTGCTAACTACATCAATCGGCAGTTTGTAAACGATGAAGGTAAATTAGCTGGCTCGGCCATTACGCTTTTGGAGGCCGTCCAAAACTGTGTCAATCATGTTGGCATTACCAAAGCCGAGGCGTTTAGAATGGTCAGCCTGTACCCAGCCAAACAGTTGGGGTTAGAAAATAAATTGGGTCAAATTGCCACTGGCTACAAAGCCGATTTGGTGGTTTTGGACAAAGATTTGGAGGTCGTTGGGGTTTACTGATGTATTGGTGGTAAGTCGAAGAATTTTCTATCACTTAGGCATACTCCAACCGTTGAGCGGGGACTTCAAAAAGTGTTACGCCTAAGTACGATTCTATTAAATAGAGAGTTTCTAATGTAAAATTGTGTGTACCCGACAGCCACTTTGTAACCTCTGATGGGCTTTTTTGCATTGTATCGGCCAGGTACTTTTTTGTCCAGCCCTTTGTTATCAGTGCGTCGTCTATGCGTGCCGCCAATAGCATATTTCGTTTTGTTCCTTCATAAGTCAAAGGATTTCGATTGTTCAATATCTCTGATAGAACGGTACTGTTGTATTTTTTAGGTTGCTTGTTCATGGTATTTCTTCATCAAAAATATACTTTCCTTCTAATTTTTTACCGTTTTCTATCCAATACAAATCGCCCTCTTTTAGAGCGTCGGTTATTGCATTTGAAATTTGTCTTAGCAAATAATTCTCTTGTTTTAGTTTTTCATCATCTTGTAAAGCTCTTACATTTTTAGAACCCCCACCCCCCAAAATTATACAAGTTGAGCCATATCTGATGCAATACAATCTCAATTTTCTATCTGGCGAATCATACAAAGCACAAATACCATCTCCTGACGTGCCCTCGTTATGTTTAAAAAAATGCTCTCTTGCGCCTGTACGATGTCCGATGATTTCTATTCTATCAATGATTGAACTGATTTCATCTAAGTATTTTGATTTATTTTCTACCACAAACTGGTCGAACAGAGTAGTATCCGAATCATTGACCCAGACAGAGTAAACAGATGCTATAGTCCCAGAAAACTCGGATAGCTCGACAATCTCAAACTTCATAACACAAAGATATATATTTTACTTTAAAGTGAAATAGCTGCTATGGTTTCTGTGCCAAAATAGTCTATTTATAGGACAGTAGATAATAAGCGACACTACCGTTACTCTAAATACAACTCTGCCACCGTCTTGACTGTATAATCGACATCGGCCTCTGTGGTATATTTGCTAAACGAAAACCGTACATTGGCTCGTTCTGACGACACTTTCAAGGCACTCAATACGTGCGAGCCTACCTCTGAGCCACTCGAACAAGCACTACCGCCCGAAGCCGAAATCTTGGCAATGTCTAAATTAAACAATAGCATATCGTTGATGTCCGACGGTGGTAGGCTTACGTTGAGTACGGTATAAAGGCTATTTTCGACATCGGCGCAGTTGCCATTAAACTGTACGTCAGCTATGTTTTCTTGCAAGCCGCCAATCATTCGTCTTTTAAGATTTTGAATATGGGCTTTGTGTTGGTCCATGTCTCGGTACGCAATTTCTAAGGCTTTGGCCGTGCCAATGATGCCATAGACGTTTTCGGTGCCTCCCCTGCGATTGCGCTCTTGCGCCCCACCGTGTACGAACGATGGAATCTTTATTTTGCTGTCCACATACAAAAAACCAATGCCTTTTGGTCCATGAAATTTGTGCGCTGCGCCAACTATAAACTGCGTTTTGAGTTGTTGCAAATCGTGTTTGAAATGTCCCATCGTTTGTACTGTATCGCTATGAAAAATAGCATCGTAGCGTTCGCAAATATCACCAACTACCTGCAAATCAATCAGATTGGCTATTTCGTTGTTACCCTGCATCAGCGACACCATAGAGCGAGAGTTGGTAGCTAATAGTTGTTCTAAATGCTCCAAATCAATCTCCCCTTTTGAGTCAATATTAACCAAACTTAGTTTGATTTTTCCTTTTTTTGCCAAATGTTCGAGTGTGTGTAGCACGGCATGATGCTCAAGCGGCGACGTAATGGCGTGTGTAAGGCCGTAGGCTTCGATGCTACAATCAATGGCCGTATTGTCGGCTTCGGTGCCGCCCGATGTAAAAAAAATCTCGGCAGGGGCAGCGTTTAGTAAGCCAGCAACTGTTTTGCGGGCTGTCTCTATGGCCGACTTGACCATGCGCCCGTGGCCATGAATAGACGATGGATTGCCAAAGTTATTGGTGAGCCAAGGTAACATTGCTTCAACGACCTGTGGATCGATGGCGGTTGTAGCGGCATTGTCAAGATATACACGGTCTGAAATTTGGAATGACATAGATTGAGGGCTGATTTTTTAGACCTCAAATTTAATCTATAATTATCTAAATTTCTAAAATATCGGGTAACTTTGGGATTTTAAAATCAAAAACATGAAAATTCTTGTCTTAGACAATTACGATTCGTTTACTTACAATTTAGTGTATATTTTACGGGAATTGCACGACAACATAGAAGTACACCGCAACGATAAAATAACGCTCGAAGAAGTGGCCGATTACGATAAAATATTACTATCGCCTGGGCCGGGTATTCCGTCAGAGGCAGGTATCATGCCCGACCTTGTCCGTACTTATGCGGCCACCAAAAGTATTTTGGGTATTTGTTTGGGGCATCAGTGTATCGGTGAGGTTTTTGGAGCAAGCCTCGAAAATATGCCAGAAGTATTGCACGGCATTAGCGACAAAGCCATTGTCAGAGACTCTCACGAGTTGCTCTTCAAGGGTTTGCCTACTGAGTTTCAGGTAGGGCGTTATCATTCTTGGAGCGTACTAACCGACACCATTCCCGCCATTATGACCATTACGGCCATTGACGAGCAAAACCGTGTGATGGCATTGACACACAAAACATACGATGTCAGAGGTGTGCAGTTTCACCCAGAGTCGGTATTGACCGAACACGGCAAACTGATGCTTCAAAACTGGGTTTTTGGATAAAAATTATTACGCATCTTTCCACTTGATAGAGCAACCAACGGCTTTGGTTTGGGTCGTACCCACGGGCTTGCCAGCGAGCATATTGTTTACGGCATCTTCTACATATCGTTTGGTTACGCTGGCGGGGTCTTGGGCGTTGTCGTCGATAGTGCCAATATACTGTACTGTAAATCTACCACCTTCGTTTTTTAGGATAAACAAATGAGGAGTACGAGCTGCACCAAAAGATTTTGCAGTAGCCTGTGTTTCGTCGCTCAAATACGGAAACGTATAGCTTTTTTCTTTGGCCCGAGCCACCATTTTCTCAAACGAATCTTCTTCATAAGAAGCCGCATCGCTGGGGTTGATGGCCACAACCGGAAAACCCGAAGCAGCAAATTTCTTATCTAAATCCATAATACGGTCTTCGTAAGCCTTTGCAAAAGGGCAATGGTTACAAGTAAAGACTACAATCACTCCTTTTTTGTCTTTGTAGCTCGACAGTGCAAAAGTACTGCCGTCTGTGTTTCTGAGTTTAAAATCAGCGACTATTGAGCCAATTTCATAACCAGACGGAGCCGCCCGTGCGTTTTTTTGTCTAAAAATTATGGTAGCAGTAGTACCCAAAGCCAGCACAACTGCAAGCGAGACTAAAAATTTCTTGTTCATGATTCCTAAAAATTAAATTACAACAAATCGAAACTCATAAAAAGCCCAAAAGTTCATCTGTTAGACGATTATAGTTCAAAGATTGTTCCAAAAACGTTTTTTTACGCTTTTTATTATTAAATATCAAAGTTGCTGGAATAGTTCCCGACCATTTTTTATCAATCTGTTCAATCCACGCATTTTGGTCTGGTTCGTTGAGTAGCCAAACATCGGTCTGTATTTGTCGCTTTTTTAGAAATAATAATACCTTATTTTTGTCTTTTATAAAATCAACACTAATCAAAACGACTTTGACTTTTTTGTCGTTAAATTTATCGTTAATTAGTTCAAAATCAGGCAACTCTTTCATACAGGGCGCACACCAAGTAGCCCAAAAATGAACTATAAAAGTAGTGTCAGAGGTTTGTTTTTGAATACGGTCAATGGCGGGCCACTCAACAACCTGAATCGACTGAGCGTGAGTGTTTGCAAAGATAAATAGCTGAATTATCAATAAAAATGTTAGTTTATTCACAATCTGTATTTATTTTGTGGATAACTTTATGTAGGTTGTCATTATCAACGCAGAGCAATCAAAAAAAATGCCTAAAATCAAAAAAATATTAGTAGCCAATCGTGGCGAAATCGCTTTACGAGTCATGCGGACAGCCCGAGAGATGGGCATTGAGACAGTAGCCATTTATAGCGAACCCGATCGCAATTCGTTGCACGTGCGCTACGCCGATGAGGCGGTGTGCGTAGGCCCAGCGGCTTCGTCAGAGTCGTATTTGAGAGCCGACAAAATTATTCAGATTTGTAAAGACCTCAATGTCGATGCCATTCACCCAGGGTATGGTTTTTTGTCTGAAAACGCCAATTTTTCGAGGGCCGTTAAAGATGCAGGATTGATTTTTATTGGCCCCTCGGCAGAAAGTATCGAGGTCATGGGTAGTAAGCTATCGGCCAAGCACACGGTTGCTAAGTATAATATTCCGATGGTGCCTGGCACGCCCGATGCCATAGAAGACCGAGCCGAAGCCAAGATAATTGCGGCTCAAATAGGCTATCCGATTTTGATAAAAGCCAGTGCAGGCGGTGGTGGTAAAGGTATGCGAATTGTAGAAAACGATGCCGAGTTTGACGAACAAATGGACAGAGCCGTCAGCGAAGCCATATCGTCGTTTGGCGATGGGGCGGTGTTTATCGAAAAATATGTAGCCTCACCTCGCCATGTCGAAATCCAGATTTTGGGCGACCACCACGGCAATATCATTCACTTGTTTGAGCGAGAATGTTCTGTTCAGCGCAGACACCAAAAAGTAGTCGAAGAAGCGCCCTCATCGTGCCTCACGCCCGAAATCCGAGCAGCTATGGGAGCCTGTGCGGTAGCCGTTGGGCAGTCGTGTGGGTATTATGGTGCAGGTACGGTCGAGTTTATTGTAGATGATAAATTAGATTTTTATTTCTTGGAAATGAATACTCGTTTGCAAGTCGAACACCCCGTAACAGAACTGATTACAGGTGTGGACTTGGTCAAACAAATGATATGGATTGCCGAAGGCAAACCGCTCGCAATTAGGCAAGAAGACCTAAAAATCAACGGCCACGCCATGGAAGTACGAGTATATGCCGAAGACCC
>JAYVJH010000278.1:0-1507 GCA_043769455.1 Runella sp.
GAGCCGAGCCAGCAAATTTTACACCGCCTGTTTTTGAAATAAAGTTAAATATACCTCCTGGTGAATTGGGGGCAGTAATGGCCGCACTACCACCTCGAATGGCCTCCACACGGTTGGTAGTGATGTCAGTCCGATGGAACATATCGATAACCGAAAAACCCATTTGTGCGCCCATCACAGGTAACCCTTCTTCTTGCAAACTCACATAAGTAAAGCCTATCTGATCGTTGCCAGCAGGTGCTACACCCCTCGCAATGACACGATTGCCGACCTCTCCAGATGAGTTATCGACAAAAATACCCGGCACCGATTGTAGTAAGTCGCCAGTACTTCGGGGCATTCGTTGTTCAATGTTTTTAGAATTAAGTGTCGAAATAGCCACCGACGACTCTAATTTTGTACGCTGGTCGAAAGTACCTGTTACAATGACCTCACTCATGTTTAGAGCATCTTCTTGTAGTTTAAAATCTGATTTTAAATCAGAATCTGCTACAACGATGGCTTTGGTTGCACTACCAAAACCTACAAACGAAGCCACCAGATTGTAGCTACCGCCAGCAAGCCCCTGAATGGTATATTCGCCATTGATGTTTGTTACGGCACCCTTGCCCGAGCCTTTGATGGCTACCGTTGCTCCTATGAGCGGTACGTTTTGCTCGTCAGTAACTTTTCCCGACACATTTTTTTGGGCCATGGACAGCGTCGCTGCACACATCGACAATGTAAGTGTCGCAAAAAGTAGTTTTAATTTTCTCATTTGTTTTTAGGTTTATTGAATTGTATAATATCAAAAACCAAAGTAAACGTATTTTGTTTTAACATTCAAGGAAAAAATAGTAATTTTTTGGTATTTTTTCCGTTGCTAAGAGCCATTTACTTTTAGACACTGATATTTTTTCACTGTTCGTTTTTTACTATTCACTACTTAAAACCCCTCTGCATGACTTCTATTTTACTCCAAGCCCCTGCCATAGAAGGTAATATTTATGCCATCATTGCACCCATCGCACTGGCTTTTATGGCATTAGAAATTGGCCTAAATTGGTACTACAAAAAAGGGCTTGTGAGTTTTCAAGAAGCCATTGCCAACTTTGCAACTGCCATCGGTAACCAAACCACCAATGTACTCGTTGCGGCTGGGGTGTTTGTGGTTTATGGCTATTTGTGGGTCAATTTTAGGCTTATTGAGCGTATAGATATGAACATCTGGACGTACTTAATTTTGTTTTTGAGTATCGATTTTATTTTTTACTGGGTTCACCGCTGGGGGCATCATATCAATATCTTGTGGGCGGCCCACTCACCACATCACTCTGCCGAAGAAATGAATTTTTTTGTGGCCGTTCGTGCCAGCGTAACACAGCGGTTGTTTACTTTCTTTTTTTTCTGGCCGCTCGTCATTGTTGGTTTCAAGCCAACCGATATTTATATGATTACGGGCATACATTTGTTTCAGGCATTTTTGCACCATACCGAGCTAATCCGTAAACTTTGGACACCGATTGAG
>JAYVJH010000279.1:0-8415 GCA_043769455.1 Runella sp.
CTGTAACTTTTGTAAGGTTTCAAACCTTATAAGTTAGGGTATTATTCCTTAAAAAATACTCGCTTTACTCGCTCTCCCACACCCGTCAAGATTTCGTAAGGAATCGTACCGATGTTGTGGGCGAGCGTTGTTATAGGCAGGTCTTCGCCAAACACAACCACATCGCTACCCTCTCTCACATCAGCAACTGCCGACACATCAATCATCGTCATGTCCATACATATTTTGCCAACAGTTGGGCAAAGCACACCATTGACCAATAATAGCCCAATGCCGTTTCCAAATCTGCGATCGTAACCATCGGCATAGCCAATGGCTATGGTGGCAATAGTAGTATCGTGGTCAATCGTCCCTGTGCGGCCATAGCCTACGGTTTCGTCTTTTTTGAGGTACTTGATTTGTGAAATAACCGTTTTGAGCGTACCCACTTGCCGTAGCTTGTCTTGCGCCTGTTTATTGACTTCGACACCATACAAACCAATACCCAACCGCACCATGTCTAAGGCATATTCTGGGAATCGTACAATTCCGGCCGAGTTTAAAATATGCCTGATAGGCTTGTACCCAACGGCAGTCTCTATCTGGTTGGCCCAGTCTGTAAATCGTTCGTATTGTAGTTTTGAAAAATCGTTGTGTTGCGCCTCATCAGCACCAACCAAATGACTAAAAATAGAGGCTACTTTCAGGTATGGATTTGATTGTAATTTTGAAATCAACATCGGCAAGTCAGATTCTACAAAACCCAATCGGTGCATTCCTGTATCAAGTTTTAGGTGTATTTTCCCACCATAAGGTAGCCATTGATCCAGAACGTGATGGCTATATATTTCTGGTTCGAGCTGATAATCAATAAGTTTACTAAAACTATCTGCCGATGGGTTCATTACCATTATTGGTAACGTAATGCCATTTTGTCGCAAGGCAATACCCTCGTCAATGTAAGCAACAGCCAAATAGTCGATGCGATGAAACTGTAATAATTGAGCAATTTCGACACTACCGCCGCCATAAGCATAAGCCTTGACCATGGCCATTATTTTGGTTTTTGAACCCACACAACTACGGTAATAGTTAAGGTTGTGAGCCAAGGCATCAAGATTTATTTCGAGTACCGTTCGGTGGGTTTTTTGTTGTAGCAGACCAACTATTTTTTCAAATTCAAAAATCCTTGCCCCTTTGATAAGTACTAAATTGTCTTTGAAGTTTTTGGACTGAAAATTATTTAAAAAATCGGCAGTAGTTTTATAAAAAATCGTATTTGAGCCAAACAATACGGCATTTCGAGCGAAGGCTTCGCCAATAGCAATAAGTTGGGTATTGAGAGGTTCAATCAAGTTGGCAATTTGTCGATACAGTTCGTTTTCTTTTTGGCCTGTTTGCAACAAATCCGACAATATCACCGTCTTATGGTCTCGTTGTTGTTGTTGGTTCAAAAAATTAAGCGCAATCGTTAGCCCTGCCAAATCATTGTTATAACTGTCGTCAATCAGTACACAATTATTTATACCTTCTTTGAGTTCGAGCCGCATCGAAATCGGTTTGAGCCTATTGATTCTTTGCTGAATCGTGGCAGGCTCAATACCCAGTTCTAACATCAGTACCACACAATGGGTCAAGTTTTCGATTGAGGCCAAATCAGTAAAATACGTCTGAAACGGCACATCGTAGCGATTAGACGTTGGACGTTGGATACTTAACTCTCGACCCACGACTGATGACCCATGACTAATGACTGACTTCCAGCCAATGAACTCGCAAGTAGGATTAACGGCTTTGAGAATAAGTTGTATTTCTTGGCCAATATCTTGGTAGTCAGTACAATATATAAGTTTTTGGCAGCGTACAAATAGTTTGAGTTTTTCTGTAATTTTTTGTTTGCGACTTCTAAAACCCTCGTCGTGTGCCGAGCCTATGTTAGTAAAAATACCGATTGTAGGCTGAATCATTCGTTCCAAAATCTCAATTTCATGCGGCTGAGACATACCTGCTTCAAAAATACCGAGCGTGTGGCTGTCGTTGAGTTGCCAGACCGATAGCGGCACTCCAATCTGAGAATTATAACTTTTGGGACTTCGAGCAATAACATAGTCGTTGGCCAGAAGCTGCCCAAGCCACTCTTTAACAATCGTTTTGCCATTGCTTCCTGTTATACCAATCACAGGAATATTAAATTTTTGTCGGTGTCGTTGAGCCAGTAATTGCAACGCCTCAATGGCACTGTCCACAACCCAGATTTGGGCATCTATGAGTTCGTCAAGTTGTTTTTGAAAAATATCTGTAACTGACTTTTGTTCAATCACAAACTGCCTTACACCCTGGCTATAAAGACTTTTTACAAACGCATGGCCATCGTGCCGCTCACCCCGAATGGCAAAAAAAAGCGTCTGTTTTGCAAAAACCAACTGCCGACTATCTGTAAGCAGGTAGTCGGCAGTTGTTGTTAAAAATGAATTTGAAGCAATCATTTTATCCATATTTATTACTCACAAGTGCATTTATCTTATCAATAATTTTATCAAAAAAATCAGATTGCACTATACTGAACTTTCTAATAATTTGACTTTGCGCTATTGTAAATAATTTATGAACTTTAATGACAGAACTTTCGGGCATAATACCCATTTCTAAGTCTTGTGTTTCTAACGATATGGCATAGCTATCCAGTTGCCGATTACTCGTAATTACACAAACGACCACATCATCAAAATTTCGGTTGTAATCATCGTTAGAAATAATCAGTACAGGCCGCCGTTTACTACTACTCAAATCTGAATAGGGAAACGGAACTAATACAATCTCTCGCTGTTTATACATTGTCCCAAACACTCGGTTTATTGTCCCATGATTGATTGATAGTATGCTTGGCTAAATCGTCAGTAAAATCGCCCATATAAAGACCATATTTGTCTTGATAGAGCATTTCTATCAATTTATTCATAGTTTTCAGAAGGTCAGAATCTTTCAAAAGTGCTAATTCTTCTTTCAAATGATTGTAGTCTGACAGAGGGACTTCGATAGTTTGCATTGCCATATTGATTATTGTTTTTTACTCAGCCACACCCATATATTGCTGCAATAGCGTTTCATATTTAGTAGCAAGAGCTACTTGTTTGGCTTCTCGGCAGTTGCTGGCCAATGTTTGCAAAATATAAAGTTGAACCTGCGTATCTTGGTTTGAGCCACCATTTTGTACACTGTATTTCAAGACACTTTCGGCACGCTTGGCCATGATGTCGGCTACTTCGATTGCTTTTTTTGCCTCGCCCAACGTAAACAAACTTCCTACATAATTGGCCGTAATTTGGTCGTAAGGAATACTCTTGTCGGGCATCACTGTCAAAATTTTGTTCATTGCCGCTTTGGCTTTGTCGGTTTTACCTTCTCTAATGAGCTGGTCCACCAAGCGCATAAACGCAATACGAGCCGAAAACACAGGTGAGCCTTTGAACGTACCATCGTAGTAAGTATTGGCGTTGTCGAGTTCTCGCCACAGAGTTTTGTTCATCAGGTTGTCGTACATAATGTCAGAGTTGGCGTAGCCGTCTGTTGCACCTGGCACACGTACTGGCAGGAGGCGATAAGTATAGCCCTCCAACTGCATATATTCTTTGAGGTTCAGGTAATTGTCGTTGGCCAATGTCCCCGAAAAATAGATAGGCCGTTTCCAGTCGTTGGTGGCAATAATATCAAGCATAATCAAGTCAGACTTAAAAATACTTTTATTGCCCATACTCCACTGAATGGTATCTTGAACAAAGGCATTTAGCTCTGGTTTGACAATATTGAGCTTGCGAACGGCGGCGGTATTGACAGGTAGCTGCATTGTACCAGATGGCAAAATAGCCACTCGGTCTTCGTTGTAATTGACATGAATTGCATCGTCGTCTTGTTTCAATAACGCCAAATATTCTTTGAGATTGATACCATTTTTGACAGACGGCATATCGTAATATTGAATATAGTCATTTTTACCAGCGGCAAAGTTTTTTTGTTCTAATGAAATCGGTAGCGGTTCAGACAAATATGTTTTACGTTTCATTTGGCCAATGTACCAGTCAGTGCCGAGTAAGCTCAGGTTACACACTCGCACGTCAGTTCTGAAGCCTTCGACTTCTTGTACATACCACAACGGGAATGTATCATTGTCGCCGCCAGTAAATAAAATAGCATTGGGCGCACATGAATTGAGCAGGTTTTTGGCAAAATCAACCGAGTGGTAGCGATTGCTACGATTGTGGTTGTCGTAGCCTTTGGCAACCATAATCGTAGGTGCAGCCAAGCCAATGACCGATGCTAAAACAGCTCTTGAAGTACTATTAGTCAGTATTTTGGCCAATGAATCATAAATAAACAACACACCCGCACCAATCCAAAATGCAAAAATATAAAACGAACCAACATAAATATAGTCGCGCTCTCGAGGCTCTACGGGTGGCGAGTTGAGGTATGTAACCAATGCTACGCCCATCATCAAAAACAACAAGCCCGTTACCAGCAAGTCTTTGGGACGGCGAAAAGCGAGGCCAATTATACCCAACAGACCCAATATAAACGGAATCATATAATAGTTGTCTCGGCCTTTGTTGTTGGCGAGTGTGTCGGGCAGGTTTTCGTTGGTGTCCCAAGGCCGCAATGCACCAGCCCCTTCTTCGTCGGACTCACGGCCTACAAAATTCCACAAAAAATACCGCCAATACATATGCCCAAGCTGGTGCGAGAAAAAGAACGAAATATTATCTCCCAAGTTTGGTTTCTGCCCCTCAGCTAAGTCCATTTTTTTGCGATATAACTCTGGGTGATTACCTTGATTGCTGTACATTCTCGGAAAAAGCGTTTCAGTGCCTTTATCGTAAGTATATTCTACTTTATAGTCGGCTACTACATATTTACCGTTTTCTTTTTTGTAAATCGGCTCACCTCTTTCCGAACCAGTTGGTTGCGCCGTAAAAACTGGCCCAAAAAGCAATGGACGACTTCCATACTGCTCACGTTTGAGATACGTTATGTAATTGATAATGTCGCTCGGGTTGTTTTCGTTGATAGGTGGATTGGCATTTGAACGAACCAATACCAAAATATAAGTCGAGTAGCCAATAAACACAAAAGCCAACGAAAGCAAAGCTGTGTTGAGTGTCTCGTTTTGTTTTTTGGACGAATATCTAATACCCCAAACCAATGCCGATATAAACAACGTCAAGAAAACAATAATACCTGTCGAATAAGGCAAACCGAGGGTATTGGTAAAAAATATTTCAAATTTGCCCGCCATCGACGGAAACCAAACAATGACACCTGAGTTTATGAGCATCAACACTACCAAGCCTGCACCAAAAGCCAAGATGCCTCCCCAAATTGAGGGGTTGTATTTTTTGAAATAATAAATCAAGGCCAATGCTGGAATTGTTACTAAATTGAGCAAGTGAACACCTACCGACAAGCCAATAAGATAAAACAAAAATATTAACCAGCGATTGGCCGCAGCAGGGTCTTCGATACGCTCCCACTTGAAAGCCGCCCAAATAACGATAGCCGTAAAAAACGACGACATACCATAAACTTCGGCCTCAACAGCCGAAAACCAAAACGAATCTGACCAAGTATAAGCCAATGAACCAACTAACGCCGCTCCCATTACAGCCAGCGTTTCGCCCGTGCTAAGTTCATCGTCGGCTTTGCTAAAAAACTTACGACCCAACAATGTCAATGTCCAAAACATAAACAAGATGGTAAAAGCACTGGTAGCCACCGACACAATGTTAATCCAGTAGGCAACTTGCGTAACATCGCCCATAGCCAACATCGAAAACAGACGGCCAACGAGCAAAAAGAGTGGTGCGCCAGGCGGGTGAGGCACTTGCAGCTTATACGAGCAAGCTATAAACTCGCCACAGTCCCAAAAACTGGCGGTACGCTCAACCGTGAGCAGGTAGGTGGCGAGAGCAACTCCAAACACAGCCCAGCCCATGAGGTTATTGATTCGATTAAATTTTGACATTGAAATAGTATTGTGGTAGAATGAATGGTCAAAATTACACAACTGTTTTCAAACGACCCACTTAAAAGATGTTAAATGTTGGTTTTGTTTCCAACTGACACCACAATAAATAGCCACAGGCATAACCTGTCAGCAGGCCGCCCCGCTGGGATTTTACTATTCAATTACTCGTTTTTGCGCCTTTATTGGTGTTTTTACCAACAACTCGGACGGTAGCTTATTGGTAAAAACACCAACGAAGGCGCAACCAAAAACCACAGAATTTCAAAAGTGTCGATTGGAAACAACCAACACCACAGCAAGAAGGGCTATTTCAAAAATATCACAAACAAAGAGAGCAACCTCGTATGAAGTTGCTCCCTTTGTTTGTAATAAATCTTGAGTCAATGTCAGACTAATACCGATACATCTCTGACTTGAACGGCCCTTCTTGACCCACACCAATGTATTCGGCTTGGTCTGGACGTAGTTTTTCGAGCTTTGCGCCCACGTGTGCCAAGTGAAACACAGCCACTTTTTCGTCTAAGTGCTTAGGCAATACATATACTTTGTTTTCGTATTTCTCAATGTTGTTCCATAGCTCAAGCTGGGCCAATATCTGGTTTGAGAACGAGCATGACATCACGAACGATGGGTGACCCATGGCACAGCCTAAGTTTACCAAACGACCTTCGGCCAAAACGATAATTTCTTTACCGTCAATGGTATATAAATCTACTTGCGGCTTGATTTGCATTTTAGTGTCGCCATAGTTGCCATTCAACCAAGCCATATCGATTTCGTTATCGAAGTGGCCAATGTTACACACAACGGCTTTGTCTCTCATGGCACGGAAGTGCTGCTCAGTAATGATACGCAAGTTGCCGGTGGCAGTTACAAAAATATTGGCACGTAGAGCGGCTTCGTCCATTGTTATTACTTCGTAGCCGTCCATGGCTGCCTGCAAAGCACATATTGGATCTACTTCGGTTACTAATACACGACAACCAGCACCACGCAACGACTCAGCCGAGCCTTTGCCTACGTCGCCATAACCTGCTACAACGGCTACTTTGCCAGCCAACATCAAGTCTGTACCACGGCGGATAGCGTCCACCAATGATTCTTTGCAACCATATTTGTTGTCAAACTTAGATTTTGTTACAGAGTCGTTCACGTTTATTGACGGTAGGTACAATGTACCGTTTTTCATGCGCTCATACAAGCGGTGTACGCCAGTAGTGGTTTCTTCCGACAAGCCTTTGATGCCCGAGATTAACTCTGGGTATTTGTCAAAAACCATGTTAGTCAGGTCGCCACCATCGTCCAAAATCATATTGAGTTGTTGTTGCGACTCACCAAAGAACAAAGTTTGCTCAATACACCAGTCAAACTCTTCTTCGTTCATACCCTTCCAAGCATATACCTGAATACCTGCGGCAGCAATAGCGGCAGCGGCGTGGTCTTGTGTCGAAAAAATATTGCACGATGACCAAGTTACTTCTGCACCCAGTTCTACCAATGTTTCTATCAAAACAGCAGTCTGGATTGTCATGTGCAAACAGCCCGCTACACGTGCGCCTGCAAGTGGCTTTGAAGGGCCATATTCAGCACGAATGGCCATTAAACCTGGCATTTCGGCCTCAGCCAAACGAATTTCTTTGCGACCCCAATCGGCCAACAGAATGTCTTTTACTTTGTACGGTGAGTACGCTTTTGTTGCGGTGGACATACAATAACTATGATTTGTGAATTATAAATTGTGAATTATGCCACAAAATTAAGACTTAATAACTAATAAAGGATAAATTTATAGATAGAATTTGGGTAAAATTTCTAAATTTAGATAAAACCACAAATAGTATATGGTCGTTTAGGGTTATTTTTAGATGTTTTATTTGCTAACTTTCTAAAATGTTTACTTTTTATCTGTTTGAATTCTTGACTTTTGAATAGATTGGGATTTAGGATTTCTTAGAAGGCTACCCAACAGTCAGCAGAGAGCAAGCACAGGCTGTAATTGACTTAGCAGCCAATTTATTAAATACTTTTTCTACCCATTATGAAACTGCTGCTTGACGAAAATATTGACGTTCGGTTTAAATTTTGTTTTGATGCCGAGGTACATGAGGTTTATACCGTCCGAGATATGCAATGGAATGGTGTAAAAAACGGAAAGTTGCTAAAATTAGCAACGGAACAACAATTTGATATATTTATTTGCGTAGATAAAAAATTGGTTACGTTTTAAAGCATAGACCCATTTTGAAATAAGTGATATTGTTTTTTCGTGCATCTAATTAAGTGGAAATACGCTTCGAAACATTACGGAACTATTACACAAAGATTCACTGAGAAAAAGGGAGATACACAGAAAAGAAGTACTAAAAAAGCTCCATGTATCTCTTTTAAAACTCCGTGAATCTCTGTGTAATAAAAAA
>JAYVJH010000280.1:0-2651 GCA_043769455.1 Runella sp.
CATTAAGCAAGCTATTGATGAAGGTACAATTTCGGGGCCACGTATTTATCCGTCAGGGGCATTCATTAGCCAAACATCAGGCCATGGCGACCTACGAAATAAAAAAGACTCAAACCCCAACTGGATGGGTGGCACGAGTGGGGCGGCACAGTTGGAGGGCTGGGGCTATATAGCCGACGGTCGCCCACAAGTATTAAATGCCGTTCGTGAAAATTTGCGGCAAGGTGCTACTCAAATCAAGGTCATGGCGGGTGGGGGAATTTCCACTGTTTTTGACCCTATTCACACCATTCAATTTACTACTGACGAACTCGAAGCTGCCGTACAAGCCGCCGCCGACTGGGGAACGTATGTGTCGGTACATGCCTATCAGGGTGATGCCATCAAGCGGGCATTGTTGGCTGGAGCCAAGTGTATAGAACACGGACATTTGATTGACGAAGAAGCCATGAAAATATTAAAAGAAAAAGGGGCATTTATAGTACCTCAAAGTAACTGGGCCGACTTGCCGTTGATAGCCTCACCGAGTATGCACAAGTTTAAATTGGTACAGCAAGGGGCTATTAGAGAAATGGATTTGGCTAAAAAATACGGTGTAAAAGTAGCCTTTGGTACAGATAACTTTGGAAATATTGGTATCGAAAATGCAGCCTTTGACGAGTTTATATCTCGAAAAAAGTGGTATAAATCCATAGAAATCCTCAAACAGGCTACTTCGCTCAATGCCGAACTGTTTGCCCTCTGTGGCAAGCTAAATCCGTATCCTATGCCATTGGGAGTTATAAAAGTAGGTGCTTATGCAGACTTATTGATTTATGAAGGCAATCCTCTTGACAATATTGCCATCGTTACTAAGCCTCAACAAACTTTGAAGCTAATAATGAAAGATGGAAAAATATACAAGAATGAACTCTGAGGGTGTCTTTTGTAACTTATGTTACGTGAGACCACGGGCTATAAATTGCCGCCAACGGCGGCTTTTGAATTGCCGTTGGCTAAAGCCAACGGCCTGAAAATTTAGAAAAACAACCCAAAACTCAATACAGTATTCAATCCTGTATTGCTGATTTCGGCGGTTGAGTAGCGGGTGGTATCTTGTAGCCGGTAGGGCGAGTAAGCCTCTTTATATTGCATGAGTGTGGCGGCAAAGTCTATAAAAAACGACTCATTTCTATAACCAACGCCCCCCGAAAGCTGCAAGCGGCTACGGTTCAATTTATCAACATTGGCACTGTACGGATTGGTCAAATACGCCACGCCACCCCTTAGCCGATAGTTACCGATTCGGCCTTCGCCACCTACTCGTACATTGACGGCGTTGGTAAACATAGTCTGGACCAGTTTTTTGTTATCGGCTTTGAAGTCGCTGTTGTCTTGGTTGTTGTTGTAATAAGCAGTACTCATTCTCATACCCCTATAACCCACATAGTCGGCGGTCGCAGTCAAGAAACCGTGTTTGCCAAAAAAATACGTTACCCCGCCCGAAGCCCGTAGTGGCCCAGTGAGGTCGTATTCAAAGCTATAGTCCTCGACAGGTATTGACGTATTGGTTAGTCGGTTAAATTGTTGTTGATTGAGTGCATTGAAAATAGGCTTACCAGCAAAGTCATAAGCAGGTACATCGCCCGACAAACTTACGGCTACACCCTCAGAGAAATTGGTGATGAGGCTCGTCAGTGATGGAGTTACAAGATATGCGCCTAATTGTAGGTTAGACGATACTTTGTAGATGGCACCCAGCGATAAATTTACGCCGCTACCCGTCATTGTGAGTGCCTCATTGTAGTTCATTCCCAAAAACGGCCTTCCGTTTGTAAATTGCTCTTTTAGTTCATGTTTGTACGAATAGTCTGTTCGCCAAAGCCCCAACGAAGCCCCTAAGTACAGTTTATCGTCCATGTTGCCAGAGTAGCCGATGTTCCATTGTGAAGTAAAGCCCGTGGCACTATACAGGCCATCTTGAAGAGTAGTCGCATTTTTGAGTGGAATCGCTCTGCGATAGGGTGGGCCGGCGGGGGTTGTGTCGTCAAACAAATAGAGGTTTAGCAAAGCCGCATCAATCGTAGATGCTGTGTTTCGATTCGCACTGTACTCTTTTTCTAAGTCATCAAATGGTACGCCATTACGATTGAGATTTTCGACAACATAATCTACAAATGAGCTACGGTTGTTTGTACCCGAATACTGAAACTGCGTATTGAGGTTATTGAGCCGTGAATAACTAATGCCCAAACCCGTGCGTTTCCAGCGGGTATTGTAGCCGTCGGGTGTGCCAGCCAAAGCCAACGCAAACTGACCAATGTTTACGTTTTTGGCACTCTGAACAGAATTGCCGCCAATGTAGTTTGTACTGGTGCTGTTGTTATAAAAAGTAGGGCTCACACTTATTTCTGACCGATTGTAAAACGCCAAACCAGCAGGATTACCCAACGACGTACTGGCATCTCCGCCTAACGCCGCATGGTTGCCACCAAGCCCCTGAAAACGAGCCGTACCACTTTGTTTGATTTCTGACAGATTGAAAGCCGATGTAGGATAAAACTGTGCTACACTAACTTCTGAAAGTAGTATCAATACCATTCCAGCGAAGACACTAATTATTTGTTTCATAACTATTTGTGATTAAAAAAATGAATACTTGATTTGAATTA
>JAYVJH010000281.1:0-7445 GCA_043769455.1 Runella sp.
ATTTGTCATAAACGAGCTTCCAGACTTACAGGCACGTATTCAGGTGTCGTTGTTTAATATTTTGCAAGAAGGCGATATTCAGATACGTGGTTTTAAACTGCGTCTGCCGCTCGACATTCAGTTTGTGTTTACAGCCAATCCCGAAGACTATACCAATCGTGGTAGTATTGTTACACCGCTCAAAGACCGTATCGATAGCCAGATTGTAACCCACTATCCGAAGTCAATAGACGTAGGTCGCAAGATTACCCAACAAGAGGCCATTGTCAAGACCGAACAAAAGGGTATGATTAAAACCAATGACATCGTCAAAGACCTCATTGAGCAGATTGCGATGGAAGCCCGTCAAAGCGAATACGTCGATGCCAAAAGTGGCGTGTCGGCTCGTCTGACGATTTCGGCTTACGAAAACTTACTCTCTGCCGCTGAGCGTAGGGTGTTGATGAATGGTGAAAAAGAAACATATATTCGTCTCAGCGATTTGTATGGCGTAGTGCCAGCAATATGTGGCAAAGTCGAATTGGTTTATGAGGGCGAAGTCGAAGGCCCTGTCATTGTAGCGCAAAGCCTTATCGGAAAAGCCATCAGAACGTTGTTTTTGGCCTATTATCCAAATCCAGAAACACTAAAAAAGAAAAAGAAAGCCCGCAATCCATTCCAGAAAGTGCAAGATTGGTTTGGTGAAAACGAAATGGATATGTTGAGCGACTGCACGAATAGAGACTATGAGTCAAGGCTCAGGACGATAGACGGACTTGATGACTTGGTGGACGAATATCACTCACAGTTGGGTCGTGAAGAAAAACTGTTTATGATGGAATTTGCACTGCACGGTATGGCTGAATTTTCGTTGATTGGCAAACAACTACTCGACAAAGGGTTGCAGTTCAAAGACTTATTAAACAGTATGCTTTCAGATTCAGACGAAAATTATGACGATGAAGAGCTATTTTAGATGTCAAATGTATGACGTTAGATGTATGGTGTATGAATGGAAAAATAAACTATCATACATTATATATCTGACATCATATATCATGTTTTTTTCTTGTACTGACCAAAAAAAAAATGACGGAGACAATTTTTTCCTGAAAGCTAACTTGACTTTGCAAGAAGACGAATACAAAGAAGCGATAAGGCTATATACCGAAGCAATAGAAAAACTACCTGACTTGGCAGATGCCTACTGTAACCGAGGTATAGCACATCTTAAAAATGAAGAACCAGATTTAGCTCTGGCCGATTTTAACCGAGCGATTGAGATTGACGGAGACTTTGCCGATGCTTATTTCAACAGAGCGGGGCTACTTATTGACCAGGACGACTTCAAGGCTGCTCGCCAAGACTTAGACCGAATCAATAAAATATACAAAGACTCGGCAGACTATTATGTAAAATGGGGCGACTTAAAGCAGAAAGAAAACGGCACTGATGCGGCCATTGCCGAATACGATAGGGCTTTGACACTCAACCCTCGAAATGTACAGGCATTGGTCAATAGGGGTGTGGCTTATTACAAAAAAAAACAATCAAAAGCCGCACAAGCCGATTTTGAAGCGGCTATCAAAATAAATCCCAATCAAGATTTTGCACTCAATAATCTGGGTTTAATATATGCCAACCAAGGCCAGTTAGAAAAAGCTACTACACTCATTGACAAAGCATTAAGTATAGACTTGACTAATCCGTTTTATATTAACAATAAAAGTTACGTGTTGTTGTTGCAGTCTAAACTCAATGAAGCCAAAACGCTCATTGATAGAGTTGTTGAGAGAAATACAGCCAATTCATATACTTATAGAAATTTGGGTATTTATTACCTAAAAACCAATCAGTTACCCAAAGCAGTGTCTTCTCTCGAAAAAGCATATAATCTTGATCCTACCACCGAACGAATACACGAGTTTTATGCTGAGGCATTGACACGAAGCGGTCAGATGGCCAAAGCAAAGCAGATTTTGGCAATAAGTAAGCGTTTATAGTTATGGTTTCTGGTGAATATTTGTATTTTTGTCGTTATTAAATGCAACACTATGAAAAAATATTTACTAACCTTAGCTTTTATTGTCTTGTCGTCTGTCGCTGGGTTGGCACAGGGGTATATTTATTTTGTATCGGGCAATGTCCGCAGTAGCCGTGACGGTGATGCGCTGGTAGGTGCGACTATCGAAATCAAGGAACGAAACCGACAATTACGAACCGATAGAACGGGCTATCATATCAGTTTGCCAATTGGAAAATATACTTTCAAGATTAGCTATGTGGGCCACAAAACCAAAACCGACACCGTTGTTGTCATCAAGAAAGCCGACCAAATATTTGATTTTGTGTTAGATGAAGATGGAATAGACTTGGGCGAAGTAAAAATAACTGAACAAGGTCAAGATGCCAATGTGAACAGTACCAATGTGGGACTTAACCGATTGAACATCAAAGACATAAAAAAAATACCCGCATTGCTCGGTGAGGTGGACGTAGTGCGTAGCTTATTGTTATTGCCAGGCGTTACGACGGTAGGCGAGGGTTCGACTGGTTTTAATGTTCGGGGTGGCAGCATTGATCAAAACTTAGTACTGATGGACGATGCTCCTATTTATAATGCCTCGCACCTCATGGGTTTGTTGTCGGTCTTTAATCCTGACGTAGTCAAAGACATTACTTTTTATAGAGGTGGCGTACCAGCCCAATATGGCGGACGGGTGTCGTCTGTGTTGAGTGTCAAAATCAAAGATCCATCTGCCAGCAAATGGATATTAAACGGTGGCGTGGGTATTTTGGCCAGTAGGTTATCGGTCGAAGGCCCTATTGTCAAAGAAAAATTAGATTTCTTGATTGCCGCCCGAGGCTCTGCTCCCAACTATTTGTTTAAACTTTTTCCAAATCCCAATCTAAGAAACTCACGTTCAGGGTTTTATGACTTAACGGCTCGGTTGGTTTATAAGCCTTCGCCCAAAGACCGTGTTTATTTGACTGCTTTTACGAGTTACGACAAATTTAAAATTGCAGGCGACTCCTTGGCCAATCTTGAAATCAATTCCAGCTCTTCTTCTTTTAATTGGCGTACTACCAACGGCACTCTCAAATGGGCGCATACGTTCAATAGTAATTGGTTTGGTACGCTAACGGGTGTAATGAGCAAATATTCGTCAAGTATTGTGAGCGACACCGAGCCTTTTGACTTTGATTTAAGTTCGAGTATTTTGTATCAAAACTTCAAAATAGACTTGACACGCCAAAGCCCAAAAAATAAATTTGATTTTGGTGCAAGTTGGGTTGGAAATATCATTGAGCCTGGTAAACTATTGCCTCTTTCGACTGGGTCAAGTATTAACTTTGTGGTATTGGGTCAAGAAAAATCAAATGAACTATCTGGCTATTTGAGCGACGAAATAACGTTTAACGATAAACTTTCGCTCACAGTAGGCGTGCGCTATACTACTTTTTTGAGTATGGGCGGCCAACAAGTGTATCGCTATGCTGAGGGTCAGATTAGAGATGAGGCAAATGTAATAGACAGTGTTTTTTATGGGTCTAATCAGGTTGTGCAAACTTATGGTGGTTTTGAGCCTCGTTTTTTGTTGAAATATTCACTTTCGGCCAATAGTTCTATCAAGCTGAGTTTTCACCGCATGAGGCAGTTTATTCAGTTGGTGTCCAACACTACGGCAGCTTTGCCTACTGCCCGCTGGAAAATGAGCGACAGCTACGTCAAGCCACAAGTTGGTGACCAAGTTTCGTTGGGCTTTTTTCAGAATTTTAAGAGCAATATGTTTGAAACTTCGTTGGAGGTGTATTATAAATCAATCGAAAATGCGATTGACTACCGAGACGGTGTCAATTTGCTGTTGCTCAAAAATCCAGAAACGGCTATCTTACAAGGCAATGGGCGTGCCTATGGCGTAGAAGTAATGCTCAGAAAAAACACAGGCCGCCTCAGTGGCTGGACAAGCTATACCTATTCACAAACAGAAACACTTATCAAAGGGGCGTTCATTGAGACAACCATCAACAATGGCAACTATTACCCAGCCAATCACAACCGACCGCACAACCTCAATTTGGTGATGAGTTATGAACAAACCAAACGGATAAGCTACTCGCTCAATTTTACTTTTGCCAGTGGCCGCCCAGCTACATTTCCCAAAGAGCGGTATTATGTTGGTGGAGTCTTTGTGCCTAACTACACAGACCGAAACCAAGACAAAATACCCGACTATCACCGCCTTGACCTATCAATGACCATCGACTCAAATCCCGATAAACTACGGACTTGGAAAAGTAGCTGGGTGTTTGCTATCTATAACGTTTATGCCTATAAAAATGCCTATTCGGTTTTTTTTAGAAGCCGCAACGACAATGCGCTGGAGTTTTATAACCGTGGCAGTGCCTCACGACTGTCGGTTTTTGGTACGCTCATTCCGTCTGTTACTTACAATTTTAAGTTTTAGCGGAATGGTGAAGACATGTTTGACTTGTATCTTAAAAAAGATGAAATGTAAAAGTGGTGTTTGCGCTGAAATAACCGATATTTGCCGTTAAATTGAACAGATAGTATAGTCATGCTCTTAAACCTACTTATAAAAAACTACGCACTGATTGAACAGTTAGAACTATCGCCCGATGCCCAGCTCAACATCATTACGGGTGAGACTGGTGCGGGCAAGTCTATTATGTTGGGTGCAATTGGCTTGTTGTTGGGCAATAGGGCTGATACTAAATCGCTGTATGACCCAGACCAAAAATGTGTCATCGAAGGCACATTTGACGTATCGGGCTATCGTATCGAATATTTGTTTGAAGAAGAAGAACTCGACTATTCGCCGACTTGCTTGGTGCGCCGAGAGATTAGCCCCAGCGGCAAGTCTCGTGCATTTGTGAACGATACGCCCGTCAATCTTGACAGCCTGCGCCGTGTTACGAGCCAACTCATGGACGTACACTCGCAGCACGACACGCAACTGCTTGGCTCAAACGAGTTTCAATTACAGATTGTCGATACTTATTCGCAAAATGACGAAGTTCTAAAAAAATACCACTTTGCTTTTAAGTCTTTTCGGCAAGTCAAACAGAATTATGACAAACTCAAAAACGAAGCCGCTCAAATGCGTAAAGAGTTTGATTATAATCAGTTTTTGTATAATGAACTTGACAAAGCCCAACTACAAGCCGATACCCAAGAGCAACTCGAACAAGAACTGTTGATATTGGAAAATGCTACCGAAGTAAAAGAAAAACTACAATTAACAAGCGAATACCTGAACAATGCCGATCAGTCGGTGTTGGTGTATTTAAAATCGGTCAGTGCCAATCTGAACAGTATTAGTAAGCTCTCGCCACAATATGAGCAACTGCGTCAGCGAGTTCAGAGTACTTATATTGAACTCAAAGACTTGGCTAATGAGATTGACGATGAGCAAGATAGCGTAGAAATTGACGACCAACGAGCCGATAAAATCAGGCATCGACTCAATGTTTTTTATCAGTTGCAAACAAAACACCAAGTCAAAACCATAGCCGAGCTGATAGTGACTAGGGACGAGCTGGAGCATAAAGTAAGTAAGGTTTTGAACTTAGATGACTCTCTGGCTAAGGCCAAAGCAGATGTAGAAAAAAACACGGTAGCTCTTTCCAAATGTGCCGAAAAACTGACGGCTTCTCGCAAAGCCGTTTTGCCACAAATCGAAAAGGCCATAAAGCATTATTTATTAGACTTAGGTATTCCAAATGCTGAAATTTTGATTCAACATCAAGCCATTGAGCCGTCTGCCGATGGTACAGACAATATCGACTTTTTGTTTACGGCCAATAAAGGCATTAAACCGCAGCCACTCAAAAATGTAGCTTCGGGCGGAGAGTTTTCGAGGTTGATGATGGTTATAAAATATATTTTGGCCAGCAAACGACGACTGCCTACCATTGTTTTTGACGAGATAGATACTGGGATTTCGGGCGAGATTGCGATAAAAATGGGAAATATGATGCTCGACATGGCCCACAGCCATCAAATTATAGCTATTTCGCACTTACCACAGATTGCTTCGCAAGGCACGGCTCACTATTTTGTGTACAAAGATAACTCAACTGCCAAAACTATGAGCCGTATCAAACGGTTGTCGTATGAAGAGCGTGTGGTTGAAATTTCACAAATGATTGGTGGTAAAAAACCATCGGAGGCCATCGTTCAAGAAGTACGAGAATTATTGAACCAACAACTGCAATTAAGTAATAAAGTACAGACCAAACTATTTTAAAATGAAATACATACTAAATAGCATTTTAATATTGACAATCATCGCCTGCAATCAAGACAAAGCACAGATTGACAGTTTAGAAAAAGAGGTTTTTGCGATTCATGATGAAGTTATGCCTAAAATGGATAAGCTACTCGAACTCAAAGAAGCCGTCAGTCAAGATATTAGCAAAAATGATAGCCTGCTGAAAATAAAACCCAACACAGACTTAAAAAAACGTAAAACTGATGGACTGGCCATTAGTGAGCGTCTCGAAGATGCTGACCGCAACATGATGGACTGGATGCACAACTACAAAGGCGACTCGCTTAAAATCCTACCGCCAGCATCGGCTATTGAATATTTGAAGGCTGAAAAAACAAAAATAAATACCATTAAAGACAAAATGTTAGATGCAATGGCGCGAGCCGAAAAATTTACTGGAAGCAATCCTTAATGAGGACGAGCGTAGCTTTCTTTTTTTTTCTTTAAAATCTTTGAAATGATAATTAAAAAAAAATGTTTATTGCCAATCGTAGCTATTTGGGCTATTGTGGTTGGTTGCGGTCAAATAACACAAAAACTACCTATTTATGGTGAGCGAGAGCCTATTGAAAAAATTGTTAATGGCCAAAAAGTAATTGATACGCTCTATAATACGATTCCAGATTTTAAATTTATAAGCCAAAATCAAGATACAATCACAGCTCGAACGCTTGACGATAAAATTTATGTAGCCGATTTTTTCTTTACGACCTGTCCCACGATCTGCCCCGTCATGAAAAAACAAATGCTCAAAGTATATCAAAAAATCAAGGGACAGGCCGATGTGATGATACTCTCGCATACCATTGACCCCCAGCATGATACGCCCGATGTTTTAAGAAAATATGCCAAAGATTTAATTGTAGATGGCAATCAATGGCTTTTTGTTACTGGCAATCGTGAAGAAATCTATGATATTGGCCAGAAGCATTACTTGGTTGTTGCCGGTGCTGACTCAACGGCACCAGGCGGCTACATACATAGCGGGGCGTTTATATTGGTTGATAAACAAAAACGAGTACGAGGAGCGTATGACGGCACAACCCAAAAAGGTACTGATAAATTATTGGCAGACATAGAAACACTTAGAAATGAATATAAAAAATAACGTACAACGAGGAGTGAGAAGTGAAAAACGAATAGTGGTATATTTGCTTTTCGCTTTTCACT
>JAYVJH010000282.1:0-2715 GCA_043769455.1 Runella sp.
TTTTTTATCTTTCTGATCGGCCAATGACTGAAAAAATACCTGTTCTAAAAAAATACTAAAATCTATGTTTGGCGTGGCCAAGTGCAGAAATGCCCGATTTTGCTCTAAAAAATAAGTGATTTCATTTTGTAAATTTTTATAAAATGCTGTGTCTGTACCACCAACCAAACCTGTATTAGCCGCCGCTATGTAGCCCTTATGGTTAGGATGTATCCAGTCGGGTATGTACCTAAAATATTGCTTTATACTACCATAAATAGTTTCATAATAAGTATGATTGTACTCGTAATTTTGGGCAAAAAGAGAGGCTGTCAATAGTGTTTGGGGCAAGGGTGCAAACAGAAATGCATCACCATCTATATGTACGAAAGGCTCATTTTGAAGAGCATAAGCCCTTATTTTTCTGAGAAGACTGTATTCACTGAACTCCTCTAACTCAAAACCATCTAAGACCAATGAAACACCAGCATAAGGTAAACTCAACTGACCCACCAATAACTCAGCACCTTGCTCATTACTCAGTAACTGCGGGGTCGAGTGGTGTTTCTGAATGCTATGGAAACTTAGTGCCCAACCCATCAAATGAAACTCAATGCTCAACCAGCCACACGTTAAGTCTTTGGTGAGCCAGAAAGTTTGAGTAGGTAACATACTAATTTATGTGGTAATGTGCGTTCACACTTTCTATTGTTTGTGTGGTCATGTCGTTGAAATAAACTACATTCTTATTTTCATCAAATTCTACCAGAAAATTATTGGACAGTTGGAGACCATATTTGGCAAGTAGAAACTTAGAATCCCTAAACTTTCTCGTAGCTGTATTCTCAATCATTTTAAATAGCTTATCGTCATTGCTAAATATGACTATTTTTTCAACCTGTCTATATCTAACGTCTGCACCAATTTTATTTATAAATTGAGCGGATTTTTCTAAGCATGGATCACAGCCTGCATTCAAAACGATAGCTATTTGTCTATTAGAGCCAGAAATTTGAAATTCATTTTTCAAAAGTGATAATAACCTCTCTTTTTTATCTGGCGATTCTTTACTAACACATCCGTTAGTTAATGAAACCAAACTAGCGAGTAATCCTAATAACATGAAACGATAAACGGTCTTCATTTAATGATGGGTTTTTAGGGTGTTGATTACTTACAAATAGCCCGTCATTGGTTACAAACCAAGAAAATGGCATGTATGTATTTTTAGGTAGTTTTTCCTCATGAAGTAAAACTAAGTTCTCATCAAACACAGATAGCACCAATGGTTTATCAACAAAGGAGACAAAAGTATTATCTTTCTTTTCGTATGGAATTTCTTGCCACGAAAACTGATAAAATAATTTTTTGTTTTTATCATATATCATTTGAAAAAAATATGGGTTTTCAATGGCGTGAATCTGCCATTTCTCTAAATCGCCTCCCGCTGTGGGCAATAACGGTGATGCAATAGATTTGGTAATACTACTTTCTGATTTTGTTTTGACAGTGTTATGATTTTTTAAATCATAACTAAATATATCATTACTAAATAAATAATTGTATATCAATTGGTTATCTTCAACAATAGTAGCATTTGCGTAACTCAAAAAGCCCATTTTACCATCATTTTTTAAAAAATACTCAGAAAACGAAATAGGCAAAACATTCAGCATTCTATTCTCTATTCTATACTCTGCAAATATGGGCTGGTCAATTTTTTTTGGATTTTCAAGTGTTAAAAAATAGATAAACGATTTTCTATTAGAGTTATAATATAAACGAACATATTGATTTACAATAGGTCGCCCAAGTACTTTTTTAGCATTTTCAGTTATGTCAAATTTACTTTTAACTTTCCCTTTTGAATCAATTAGTTTTAAAAATAATCCATCTTGAACAAAAATTGAGTCTTGGGACTGAAAATGTAGTCCTGAAACTTCATTGACTCCGTCTGGACCCTCCTTTTCCAATTTTGTACTACCAAGAGCGTTACGGCTTGATAAATCGAAATAATCTAATTTTTGTCTATCACTGTTAAAACCTGTCAATTTACCTGTTTTGTCATTATATGAAAAAACATAATAGGAATTCATATAACTACTATCAATCGGTATAGACAATGAATCAATTTGTAATTTTAATGATATTTTATTTGTTTCTCTTGATGTACACGAGACAAATATTAACAATAAAAAGGGTAGTGCCTTTGAAAACATACTATTTATGTGGTTTAGTTTTTGAAATATGATTTTATCGGGCTAGTAAAATATTTCATTAGCCCGATAAATTACCTTAACAACTTTGGCTCTGGCTACAATCTAAGCCGTTGCCATAGCCACAAACTCTATACATCATTGTTTTTTGACACCATTCATATTTTTTGGGGATAGATGTCTGACCTTGTGCATAAACATCATTGCTGATGAACGATGCTCCCCCCGCCAAAGCCGCTGTTAATACCAACGCCTTAGCCATTTTTTTCTTTTCCATGTTTGTAAAAAATTAAAAGTGAATAGATTTGTTTTGTGCCGCCCTCTTTGTGAGTTTGAACATTACAAAGGTCTGATACTTAAATATGAAAGTCAATAGGTTCTACGGCCTAAATTGATAGGCCGTAGAACCTAATTTTAAGGCAAGTTTACCGATTTTTCGAGTTCTGGCTGCAGTTTTACGGCCATAATACAAAGAGCGTTACGGCCATGCGTCCCAAACCGTTCACGCAAGTGCTCTCGA
>JAYVJH010000283.1:0-4642 GCA_043769455.1 Runella sp.
TTCAGTATAATGTCAAATTCATTGTCGCCAAATGGTTCTCGCATATCTCGAACGCCAAAATTTACGGGGTGCAGGGCAGTTTCAGTGGCATATTCAATACTTGATGCCGACAAATCGTAACCAGTGATATTCATACCCAACGAGGCCAGATAATTAGTATGCCGACCTCTCCCACAAGCTAAATCTAAGATTGTATGGTGGTTTTTGAATTGAAGTTTTTGCATGAGCATATTCAGAAACGCCTTTGCTTCTGCCTCATCTCTATCTTGATAAAGAATATGATAATACTCAGAATCGAACCAGTCTTCAAACCAGTTGTCATCATTTATTTCTTTCTTATTTTCTAAAATATCATTTATCATTTTATATTATTTGCAATTTAAGTAACAGGGGTGTAAAGTGTCCAGCACTACGCCTAACTACCGATGCGTTTTCCTGATTTTTTAATCATAAAATTATAGTGTCTTTCAAGTAAACATTACCAACCATAATAGCCGTTTGGCTTAATTCCTTTCAATCGCAAATATACAACCGCTTGCCCACGATGGTGAATAATATGATTTTCTATGACATAAAAAAACCGCCATGTAGGGATATTTTCACTTGAAAACCCCATATCGCTCATCAATTTTTCTTCTGAAATCTCGCTTGCCCAAGTACTCAGCGTATTGTACATCAAATTTGTGATGTCAATTACTTCTTGCTTACTTAAATCTACTTTTGGTTTTTTGCCTTCAAAGGGGTTTTTTACCCCAATTCTTCCAGCAAACTGACCAAAACTATACACCGCACAATGTCTAAATTGCTCACCAAAACTCATAGCTTCTGGGGTGTATTTAAAGCCAAAAAAGTCATCAGGCATTTGTTCAACGATGCCCAAAGTCATGATTTTTGATTTGTTGAGGGCTTCAATTATACCACTGCGTATTTTAGAAGCCTCCAAACATAAACTGGATTTGGGGGTTGCCGAGGCTACAATTGGCGAAAAAACAGAAAAGCCCAAAAGGCTTTTGATAAAATTAGAACGTTGTATTTTCATTTTTTTTAAGAAAGTCAAGTTTTCTATGATGAAAGTGTGTGTAGATAAATCCGAATCAAGAAAATGAAAAACTGCTTTATCATTTCTGAAAATCTTTGAATAAAAAACTGGGCTGTATCTCTTTGTTATTTTGATACTTACCACTTTTATACAAGTCATATTCGCCCTCAATGCTGTGATAGTAGATTTGGCAAACCTCCACGCTTGGATAAATTATTAGGGGCTGAATTACGAAGATTTCGAGTGTCCAGAAACCTTCAAAACCCACATCTCCAAAGCCCGCCGTTATGTGAATAAACATTCCCAATCGCCCTATGCTGCTGCGTCCTTCGAGCATCGGTACACAGTCGTTGGTTTTGGTATATTCCAGCGTTCGCCCCAAATATAGTTTGTTGGGTTCAAGTACAAAACCTGACTCAGGAATGATTATTTTTGAAGCGGTGTTTTCCAATTTCATATCCAAAACAGGGCTATCATAGACCATCAGTTCGTTGTGCAACCGTAGATTATAACTATTTGGATTGAGCTGTTTTTTGTCATAAGGCTCAATAAAAATAGTTGAATTTAACTTTTTCTCTATTTCTTTTCCACTCAATATCATATCAAATATCTATATCAAACGATGAAACTAAGCCCTCTTTTGTGCCAATAAACATGGTTTCTTCGTCAGCATCAACACACAATTCTGAAATTTCGCCATCAACCGACCTGACATTTATCAACTTAGAACTTACATCAGGCATATAACAGAGAATAAAGCCTGCTTGTGAAGCAGCCACCAATAAAGAATTTTTATAGTGTATCTTAACAACTTTACCCATTGCACATCTCAACACTTGCGGAGATTGATTCATTGGTGGGCCATTTTCAAAAGACCAAATATGTACTTCTTCATCACAATTTAGTGCTAAAAAGTGGGCATCGTCCGTCCAGCAAATTTGATTGACTTTGCCAGGATAGCCCGACATCTCAAAGTCGGCCTCGGGTTCAAATGGATAGGGCCAAAAGTGAATATTCCGCTCTTGTGTGCCACTACTGATGTATTTTTTATTGGGACTCCAAGCCAGTTCCAACAAGGAGGTCTGCCACGGAAAATTCTTATAATTATCAAAGCCTTCGCCACTGTTATATTCTCTAATTCCGCCATAATTTGACACTAAAAAAGAGCTTCCATTACTTGTAATGGCACTAATGGTGCTGGTAAATGAATCATCTTTTTTTAGTAAATCAAAAGGCTCTTTTTGCGTATCAAAAATCAAAAGTGTTTTGCCGTTAGATGCCAAAAAATAGTTATTTTGCCAATTGCCTTTCTCAAACCATTTGTTCTCTTTATAAAAATGTTGGCATTCAAAACTTGCTGTATCAATCGCAAATAAACCTTTGTCAGTACCTATAATTACCTTTTTCTGACTTGGTTTACTTTCAGCAAAAAACACCATATCCACGGGTATTTTTAGGTAATGAATAGTTTTACCAGTCCATTTATTTGCCAAAAGTAGCTTGCCACCCGATCCAACAATGAGAACAGTTTTGGGTTCTTCAAAGGCAATGATTTTCAGTACATAGTCGTCAAGGTTTATGCTCCAATTTTTTACATCAAGACTATCTATGCTTAAACTCTTCAGTAATTGGTCTATTTTACCCATTATTTTTTGATAAGACAGTTTTCAAAACCTTCAATTATTTCGTCACGGTCTAAATTTTTTCCAATAAAAATCAGTTGATTTCTGCGCTTTTCATCGGCTCGCCATTTTCTATCGGGCAAAGTCCCAAACAGCATATGAACGCCTTGAAATACGATTCTTTCGTCAAAGCCTTTTAGATATAAAATCCCTTTGCTTCTGAAAATATCCGTTCCTCTGTTTTGTAAAAGCCAACCTATCCATTTTTGAAATTTATCTGGGTTGAGTGGCAAATCGTTTTCAATGCCCACGCTTCCCACTTCATCGTCGTGGGTGTGCGAATGTTCAAATGCAATTACCTCTGTTGGTTCAACGGCTGAATCTTTCAATAAAAGCTGCATATTAAATTCATCGGGGCCGTGTTGCGTAAAAATGGTATAATCTCCCTCATTTGCCTCAAAAACAAAGGTATTTTGCTCGTTGGGGAGTTGTAGCTGCAATAAAGCATTCAGTTGTAGTGTATCGTTGGCATTTTTAATGACTGGCTCTTCGCTAAAAGCCACCGTTACTTTTGATTTGAGTTCATCGAAAGTGGCATTACTATTTGAGATATAAATGTCAATCGTTGGGTCTGGCCCTTCTTCTAACACCAAATTATAGCTTTGTTTTTCTAAGGTAAATTTAGAAATAGCCTCAAACGGTAGTTCCTCTTGCAGAAAGTCAGGCATAAATTCGCCTTTTTTCTCCAAGTCAAAAGCCTGAATGTTTAGTAATTTTTGTAGGTCTATTTCGGTATTTTTTGTTTTGTAAACCGTACAAATCGAGTTCATATTTTTGATACGAGTTTCCAATAAAGCAAGCTCACTGTCTGACACCAAATCAATTTTATTGAGCAAAATAATATCTGCAAACGCAATTTGTTCTTTACATTCATCGCTGGTATCAATGTGTTGCCACACGTGTTTGGTGTCCACAATAGTAATAATGGCATCGAGCGAAAATTGTTCTCTCATGTCAGTATCTACCCAAAACGTTTGAGCCACTGGGGCGGGATTTGCCATGCCCGTGGTTTCCACAATTATCATGTCTAACCTGTCTTTTCGTCTGGTTAATTGGGTCAAAATCCGAATTAAATCGCCTCGAACCGTACAGCAAATACAGCCGTTGTTCATCTCAAAAATCTCTTCTTCGGCCCCGATAACTAACTCATTGTCAATACCAATTTCGCCAAATTCATTCTCAATGACGGCAATTTTCTTGCCATGGTTTTCTGAGAGTATTCTGTTTAATAAGGTCGTTTTGCCCGAGCCTAAAAAGCCCGTCAGAATGGTAACTGGGATTTTTTTATTGTCCATTTTCTAAGTTTTTTTTACGATTTTTGGTAGGAATTGAATTACTGTATATTTGACTTTCACCCATCTTGTGGAGGTGATGTTTTTCTATTAATTGGTTGGAATGAAGATAATTTTGCACAAACTCAGGTACATCTTCTAAAAACACCTCTTTATACCAAACGGAATCTGGCGAAGAAAAAACCAAGGGGGCATCATCGCAACGCCCTATGCAGCGAGTGCGTACTGTATGCACACTATCTTTGAATCCTAAATCGGTAATTTGTTTTCTGATGGCTACCGTTACTAATTCAGCATCTTTTTTCATACAAGACCCTCCATTGCAGATAAACAAGCATTTTTTTGTTTCTAATAAATCTACGACTGCCATGGGCTTATTTTTTTTATTTTTTTAGATCCAAAATTTTATCACCCGTTCTAATCACAGCACCCCGTAGAATCCTCGTGATGGAATCGGTTTTGAGGTTTTTTCCAATGAAGACCAACTGATTTTTTTCAAAATTATTCTTTTCTGTAACCGTTATCATTGGAGACTTTCCCGTAGATTGTACCTCATAAATTTTTACTTTCCTATCATCAGATTGGTAGTTTATACATTTTACGAAACCCTTTATTCGGAAAACTTGGTG
>JAYVJH010000284.1:0-11403 GCA_043769455.1 Runella sp.
GACCGACCTCATTTTGAAAGCAATCTATCAGAAATTTGTGAATTATTTAATGATTTAGATTTAGAAATTTTTGAATGGAATCTGCAAATTATACTTGACCAACTCACTGAAAATGACTGGCCGTCGGTCAGATTTGGTTTTGAAACCGCCATGCGAGACTTTATGAATGGTGGCCGAAGGGTGGTTTTTGAGAATGAGTTTTCAGTAAATCAAAAACCGATTGATATAAACGGCCTAATTTGGATGAACAGCCCGGCCGTTATGCTCCAACAAATTGACGAAAAACTACAAGCAGGCTACAAAACGCTCAAACTCAAAATTGGTGCTATTGATTTTGAACAAGAGTGTGCAGTATTGGCCAATATTCGCCAGCGGTTTTCTGCCTCAGATATTACACTTCGTGTCGATGCCAATGGAGCGTTTGCACCAGACAATGCCCTCGAAAAACTAAAAATACTGTCAGATTTTGACCTTCATTCTATTGAGCAGCCCATCAGACAAGGGCAAACAGAGCTGATGGCCGCACTCTGCGAGCAAACACCTGTGCCGATAGCCCTCGACGAAGAACTAATTGGTAGCTTTGACTATGCCCAAAAACGTAAACTACTCAAAACTATTCAGCCGCAGTATATTATTCTCAAACCCACACTTTTGGGAGGCTTCAACCATTGCCGAGAATGGATAGAAACCGCCCAGCGACTTAACATTGGCTGGTGGATAACGTCGGCACTTGAATCGAACATCGGTCTCAATGCTATTGCCCAATTTACTGCCGAATTTAACAATCCTCTTCCTCAGGGGTTAGGCACAGGGCAGCTCTACGACAACAATATTGATAGTCCGTTACAAATCGACAAAGGGCAACTCTTTTATAATCATGATATTGACTGGAACTTTGGGTTGATCAAGTAGAACTAAAAATAAGGCTTATAGTTGTTTGGGTTGCTATTTACCTTATTTGGTAATAATACGTGATTTATGGAAAAACTACTATTTGTTATTGGTCAAATCGTTGCAGTTTCGCCAGCCTTAAAAACTGCGATTTGCAATTCTATTAAAAAAGAGATTTTCAAACGCAAAGAATTTTTGCTTTCGCCCGAGGCCGTATCGAACAAAATATACTTTATTGAGAGCGGTTTGGCTCGGGGTTTTTATTTGAAAGAATCTTCAAAAGACACCAAAGACATCACGACTTGGGTGATGAAAGAAAACGAGTTTATAATCTCAATCGTTAGTTTTTATAGCCGACAACTCTCTTACGAATACATCGAAGCCCTCGAAGACATCACCGCTTGGAGCATTAGCTATGAGCGTATTCAGCAACTTTACCAGACTTTTCCAGAATTTAATGCCGTTGGCCGAGTGCTAACCGAAAAATATTATGTGCAGAGCGAGCGGCGAAGTTATTACTTACGCACCCAAACTGCCGAAGAACGGCTACGAAGTCTGCTTACAGACTTTCCTACTATTTTTGGTCGAGTAAAGCACCACTACGTGGCCTCGCTGCTGGGCATCAAGCCCGAAACGCTCTCTCGGGCAATGAAAAAGAAAATATAAAATCTTGATACATGTCAAGATTTTGGGCTGTCAGAACATAGAAATTTGTCGAAACTTAAATACAAATTACTATGAACAGATTCTCAGCTTTTGTTACCGTGCAAACATTGTTTGTATTGCTTCTGGTAGGTTGCCAGAAAAATGATGGTGTTTTGAACCCACAAAACACAAACCCACTGACAAGCATTGATACCTCAATGACAGTGGAAGAAGCACAACAGATTTTTGTGACGCAAAGCGACAAAGCTGCTCACTCACGTACATCGGGCGATGGGGAGCTTAACGACAAAATGAACTTTGAGAAGCGACCATTGTGGAGTTATGCTACAAAAGAAAAATTTAAAGACGGTACACAGGTCATCATTGCCCCTCTCGAAAACGAGTTAGCTAATTATTCTTCTGCAATCATTAGTACTCAGGCCGCTTTAAAACAAAAATCTAAAACAAACGCAGAGGTCTTTACAACACATAAGGCTGTAGTATATAAAGACAAAGGTAAAGAAACCGTAGAAATAATGAGCGTGATTGGCGAAGAAGACTACAAAGCCAAAAATACTTATTTTGACAACGACCAGATTTTTACGGGTGCGTTGTTGTTTCACGACCTTAACAATAAATTTTTGAGAGGGTTTTATTATGACAAAGGCAAATACATTGGCCGATTGGACAAACCCAAGAAAAACGGGCGTACTACTGGCTGCTACTGGACAGAAACCTTAACCGTTTTTTACTTCACTGTTAGCGCAGGAGGCATACAATACCAAAGTGCAACACCAAACGGTGTTACATGGGTTTCTTGGACTCTCTATTGTGATGACTCCCCGCCCTACAATCCAAACATGACCACTACCAATAGCGGTAATTCAGGAGGTGGCTCAGGTGTGGGTAGTAGTGGTAGTACTTGGATAGCCAACACGTATCAGCAACAGGCTATGTATAACCAATTATTTGATTTTAAAACACCCGACCCAGCAGTAATTGCCAACGAACATCTCAAGTGTTTTGGTAACGTACCAAGCACTTGCACTGTTACGCTGAATATAGACCAGCCTGTTAATGGCTCATCGGCTCCTTTAAATATTTTTGCCACACACAGGGTTGGTCATGCTTTTTTAACATTTCAGCAAACTTTGCCTAATGGTACAGTTTACAGAACCTCAATAGGTTTTTATCCAAGCAATGATGGTGGCGGTACACCTTTTCAGCCCAGTGCGGCTCCCAAATTTGTAGATGATGGAAATTACTCTGCTACACCAGACGTGCGTACAACTTTTAACGTTTCACCTTCTGAACTGATGACCATGGTAAATTTTGTTCAATCGTACAATAGCGGAAACTATCACCTGGCTAACCGCAATTGTGGCAACATGTGCGTGGATGCGTTCGGTCAGATAGGTTTAGGACTGCCCACAAGCTGGATGAATACGTTTTGGTACACCTCTACACAAACAGGAAGTAGCTATATCAGCGAAGTAAGAGGCCCAAGTATTGGTGCTTTTGGTGAACAAATGAAGAATTTCTCTAACTCAAGAATTACCAATTCAAATGCAAGTATATCAAAATCAGGTAATTGTAATTAAATATTGTATTATAATGAAAAAAATAATAAAGGTTGGCTTAATAATATTATTTATTGTATTGGCCAATACGTTGCCCCCTATGAGAAATATGCTTATATTTTTTTTCGAGTGGCGGCTTTATCCTGATTCAGATGAATTTGTAACAAAGAATAAAAAATTTGCTTACAGTGGGAATATTTCATTAGTTGGAAACCCAATAAGATATAGGTTTGAGAAGGATTATTATTCAATATATAAAAAGACATTTCCCAATGAGGATACAATATTATATAGAATTGAAAAAATAAACTTGCTGAAATTTTGGCGATGGGGGGAATATATTTTTAGCCCAAAATGGCATCGGCCACATATTGAAATGTCTTATGCAGAGTGGGATAAAATTTTCAATAATATGTCTTTAAATCGGGTCAAATACGGTACACCGTTTCCAAGAGATACGACCGCTGTTTTTAAAAAGTAAAATACAACTTCTCGAAGGGAAACTTTCGAGGAGTTGTATAAATCGAAATTGTGGAAATATGTGTGTAGATGCGTTTCAAGTAATTGGTGTAAACTTACCAACAGATTGGATGAATGTACCATGGGTTACACAATCGTTAGGTGTTGCGGGAAGTGTTAATTATGTTACTTTAGCAATGACTGGTCCAAGTATAGGTACGTTTGGACAGCAAATAAGAAATTTTCAGCACAGTAAAATTTCTGGGAGAAACAATACAGGTGGTACGGATAGTGTAAGTAAGGGTAGTTGTAATTAATTTCAATGGTAGTTGGCATAAAGTAGTTTTATCTTTATGCCAACTACCTTCAAACAGAATTTGATGTGAGCAAAAATACTAAGTATGCACTTTTCTTTATTTTATTTATAATTTTCAGTAATTTACCTCCTTTGAAGGGGCTATTTCATTTGTTCGTAGAGGGTATTTTGGTCGAAGGGCTTGGTAATTATGAATATTCTACCAAAGACAAAAAATATATTCATAGTGGTAGGTTAGAAGCCGTGAATCATGATGCTTGTTTTAATCGATATAAACTAACACACCCTAACAGCGATTGGACTCTTTACAGAATAGATAAAATACCGTATCTAAAATTTTGGAGATGGTATGAAGTATTAACAGAAGAAAAATGGCGACAGCCTTACTTAGAACTATCAAGAGAGGAGGCTTATAAAATAGAATCAAATAATTGTAAGAATTATCCTGAGTATTATGGGGATACACTTAGAAAAATAGAAGCCAAACGATATGGAAATTTGGACTATGGGCCTATTCGCAGGGTACAATAATATTTCATATTGATAAATATCCGCATCATTCCAACAATGATAAATCAAAACTATTTTAGAATGTTTGGCGAACAAATTCTTCTATTTCAAAATCTGGTAATTGTAATTAAACATTTATAGCTATGAAACGTAAATGGGTAATTTGGTTAGCTGTAATCGTGACGTTCATGTTATTATGTAATTTTACAATTGCTTTTAACAACTTAGCTAAGTTGTTTGGTGAAGGGGTGCTTTTTGATGAATTTAATTATTACGTAACAAAAGACAAAAAATTAGTAACAGGGGCATTAAATAACCACTATTATAAAAGCGACTATGACAGATATAATTATTATTTGACTTATAGAAAGGAAAACCCAGATGCAGATACAACTTTGTATCGTATTGAGTCCAAGTATTTTTATAGGTTTTGGAGGTGGCGGGAATATATGACTGAACCTAAATGGAAACAACCTTACATGGAAATGTCATTTGTTGAATGGAATAAAATCTTTAATAATATGTACCTATATCGTGAGAAATACGGCACACCATTTCCAAGGGATACGACCGCTGTTTTTAAAAAGTAAAATACAATTTCTCGAAGGGAAACTTTCGAGAAGTTGTACAAACTGTAATTGTGGTAATATGTGTGTAGATGCTTTTAAAATGATAGGTGTGAGTTTACCTATTGACTGGACAAACGTACCATGGGGATTTGAAGAACGTAGCCCAAGTATTGGTACCTTTGGTGAACAAATGAAGAATTTGCATTCGTAATTTTTGAATTACAAATGCAAATTCTTCTATTTTAAAATCAGGCAAGGTACTCCCTACGGGTTTGGTTTTTCTCTCATTCTGAACGGCTTACCACTACGGTTTTTTTCGAGCAGTAAAATTCTTGACAAAATCTTACTACACAAATCTAAGAGTTGCTGCGATGCGTTTTTATGTGGCATTACACTCTTTACAAAAATTGCCACAGAACCAATAAAAACACGATTTGCTAAGATCTTAAAAATTAGGTCTTAGCAAATATTTAGAATAAAAATCATCGATGACCTTGACGGCCTCGGTAGCTGTGTCCACAACACTAAACAGGTCGAGGTCGATGGCATTGATGTTGTGTTCTTGCTCGAGCATTGTGTTTCTAATCCAATCGACCAAGCCCGACCAATAAGCCGTACCGACAAGTACAATAGGAAAATGCTCTATTTTGGTGGTCTGAATAAGTGTGAGAGCTTCAAAAAATTCGTCCAAAGTTCCAAATCCCCCAGGCATAACAATAAACCCCTGTGCATACTTGACAAACATAACTTTACGAACAAAAAAGTAATCGAAATTTATGTTTTTGTCAGAATCAATAAAAGGATTGCATTGCTGTTCAAAAGGTAGCTCGATATTGAGGCCAACTGATTTGCCACCCTGCTCAAAAGCACCCTTGTTGCCAGCCTCCATAATGCCAGGCCCACCACCCGTAATGACCCCGTAACCGTGGCGCACGAGTTTGGCCGCAATTTCTTCGGCCATTTTGTAATATTTATTGTCGGGCTTGGTGCGTGCCGAGCCAAAAATAGACACACAGGGGCCTATTTTGGCCAGTTTGTCAAAACCTTCTACAAACTCAGACAAAACCTTAAAAATTACCCACGAGTCTGCACTCTTTATTTCGTTCCAATCTTTGTTGTCAAATGCCGCCTTGATACGGCTTTCCTCATTTTCTTTTGTAATAACTGTCATACTCAATTACTTTTTGTTGTTATTTTGTCAATTCAAACCCAATTTGCGAACTCAAATGGGGTTGTAAGTAACGAATAAAAACGTTTGAATTGAAAAAAATGATAAAAAAAATTGTAGTAGGTGGCGATCATGCAGGTTTTTCGCTCAAACAAACATTGATTGATTGGCTCACAACCCAAGGCTACGAAGTAAAAGATGTTGGGGCATATTCAGAGTCATCGGTCGATTATCCAGACTTTGCTCATGCCGTAGCTTTGGCCGTTGAAAGCGGCCAATATAGTACAGGTATTTTGATTTGTGGAAGCGGGCAGGGAGTAGCCATCACAGCCAACAAACACCAGCAAATAAGGGCAGCATTGGTTTGGGACGAGCCATTGGCCGAACTCGCTCGCCAGCACAACAACGCCAATGTGCTTTGTTTGCCAGCCAGATTTATGACATCAGAAAAAGCAATTGCTTGTGTTTCTAAATTCTTAGCTACTGATTTTGAGGGAGGTAGGCATGTAGGGCGACTGGAAAAGATGGGCTGCTGATAAATAAATAGATTTTTATTTTAAAAAATTTGGTCAATTCAAATCAAAAATCGTATATTTGCACTCGCATTTATAAAGTGTCAAGGAGAGATGGGTGAGTGGCTGAAACCAGTAGTTTGCTAAACTGCCGTACTCGTAAGGGTACCGAGGGTTCGAATCCCTCTCCCTCCGCACCAACAAATGTAGTTTTCGGGGTGTAGCGTAGCCCGGTATCGCGCCTGCTTTGGGAGCAGGAGGTCGTAGGTTCAAATCCTGCCACCCCGACATTAAAGTCCTCTAAACCACAATGGTTTAGAGGACTTTTTGCTTTTTGGGTAGTTTTCAAAACTATAATCGTACAGCAAAAAACAAATACAAGTATATTTGTTTTTTGCTTGCCGTTAAGAACATCAAATCTATCTTTTCAGCAAAAATATCGCCTGTTTTTGTATTTTTATTTTTGTAAAAAAAAATGATTGTCAATTATTTTCTAAAAACAGTTTGTAATCATTTTTAAATAGTTTAACAATGACCGATTACCTCATAGTAGGGCAGGGGATAGCAGGCTCAACACTTGCCTGGGCGCTCACAGAGCGGGGCCACAGTGTGCAGGTCATCAATAACGCTACGCTGCCGTCGTCGTCTCGGGCGGCGGCAGGTATGTTCAATCCTTTTGCAGGCAAAAAACTCATCAGAACTTGGCTCGTGGACGAGCTGTTTCCGTTTATGAAAGAGTTTTATACAGATATTCAAACAAAATTGAATATTAACTTTTTGCATAATACTGACATCTATCGGCCATTTGTGTCTATCGAAGAGCAGAACTTTCATTTGGCCAAAACCTCAGAGCCAGCCATTGCTCGTTATGTCCAAACGGCTGTCAATCACTCCAAATTTTCGGACGTTATCAACAATCCCTTTGATGGTCTTTCTATCGTACAGTCGGGCTGGGTGGACGTACCGCTGATGCTCGATGTACTCAAAAATTATTTTATAAAATTAGAACAATACCAAGAAACTAACTTTGACTTTGATGCCCTCACAATCAATACCGATACAGTTGTTTATCAAAGCAAAAGCTACCGAAAAATAGTGTTTTGTGATGGTTTTCAGGCTCTAAATAACCCTTTTTTTAGTTGGTTGCCTTTCAATCCTGTCAAAGGCCAAACGCTTACAACCCAAATCAATGACTACACACTGACCGAAATCGTCAATCAAGGTATTTGGATATTACCGCTCAATGATTTGGGCTTGTGTAAGGTAGGCTCGACATATACTTGGGATAAATTGGACGATGAAATAACAGCCGAAGGCCGAGCGTTTTTAGAAGAAAAATTGGAAGAAAGACTCAAAAAAAACTACGAAGTACTTGACCAACAAGCGGGCGTTCGGCCAGCAACCGACGACCGCCGCCCATTTGTGGGCGTTCACCCCGAGTATAACAATGTGGCGATTTTGAACGGCCTTGGCACGAAAGGCGTAACGCTTGCTCCGTTTTTTGTAGGTCAATTAGTCGATTTTATGGAATTTGGAAAAGAAATCAATCCCGAAGCTAATATATCACGATATTTTCCGTTATATTTTCGCTCCAAATGACTGAATCTGTTTTTGAAATGAAAAAACTAATACCATACATACTTTTTATTTTACCTCTGTTGGGTTTGGCACAAAATACACCCTCACAAGAGCAGTTTGGCGCAAGTCGTGTTCAGGCGCACCGTTTTGATTGGAAATTATTGAAAACAAATAATTTTGAAGTCTATCACTACGATGCAGGCACTCCGCTGGCTACGCTCACTGCCCAGTATGCCGAGTCTGAGTTTTATAGAATCACAGAGCTTTTGAGCTATACACCGCCCAATCAAATCAAAATATTTTTATATAATTCGCCCCAAGAATTGTTGCAAAGTAATATTGGTCTGGCCAGTTTGGGTGTACTGAATGAAAATGAAATGAATTTGGCCAAATCAAGAATCGAAATAGCGTTCACTGGCGACCAAGTTAGTTTTCGCTCGCAGCTTGTACGGGAAATCACCAGGTTGTATGTATTTGATATGCTCTACGGCGGCAATATAAAGGAGGCTATCAAAAACTCTATTTTGTTGTCATTGCCCGACTGGTTTATGAATGGTATTGCCGCCTACATTGCCGATGGCTGGAGTCCAGAAATGGACGACTATATGAGAGATGCCACTGTGCGGGGCGATATTAAAAGGCCGGCGACATTAAGTGGCTCAGAAGCTACCATTGTTGGGCAATCGATTTGGAACTACATTGCCGAACATTATGGTAAAGAAAACATCGCCGTTATTCTCAACCTTACACGTATCATTCAAAACGAGCAAACAAGCGTAGCCAGCCCGTTGCAGATTTCGTACAGTCGTTTTCAAAAAGAATGGCGGGCGTTTTATGCAGATATGGCCACCACTGCCAATACATCTTACAAAAATATATCGGGCGACTGGAAGACCAAAACAGGCACTGCTCTGTCGCTCAAAGCCAGTAGAGTAAAAATTAGTCTTGAAAATAAATTTGTGGCCATCGCCAGTACAAAAGGAAATCAGTATGTAGTCGAAATCGTTAGTTCAGACAAGAGCGAGAGCCGAACGGTTTTGAAAGGAAAATATAAGTCTAAAATCAAAAACTATTCGGCTCATACACCACTTATAGCTTGGCAACGCAACGGTGGCCTTGCGATAATTACTGACGAAAAAGACGAAATAGTGTTCCGAATCTTTGATATTTCAGACAAAGGTGAGTCGAAGCTAAGATTGACAAGAATTATTAGAGATTTGAATCAAGTAGTCGATTTTGATATTTCTAACGATGGCACAACCCTCGCACTGAGTGGCGAACGAGAAGGGCGTAACGACTTGTATGTGTTTAGTGTGGGTCGAGGCTCGCTGGCTGCCCTCACCAACGATTTTTATGATGACAGATACCCTCATTTTGTGAGCGGCTCAACGAGTAGATTGGTGTTTTCTTCCAATCGTACAAACGATTCAATAGCTGTAGCAGGCAAGGGAACATACAAAACCATCAATGGCAAATTAGATTTGTTTTATCACGATGGCAATCCTCGCAGTCAGGTTATTAGGCGAGTAGCCGAAGGCTTGGGTCATGTTACCAGCCCGTTTATGGCCAACGAAAATACTTTTTATTTTTTGTCAGACTTAAAAGGAATCATCAATCTATACCGATACGACAGCAATACAAAACAAACCACTCAGCTATCGGGGTTCAACCAAAACATTAGAAACTTTGATTATCTGCCAGTATCGGGTGCATTTGCAGGGGTTTCTATTGAGTCAGGTAATGAATTTGTAACCTATCAAAAACAACTTTCGACCACATCTGAACTGCCGCTCTCGCCACGGGCGCAAAGTCTTTCGGGAAATCCTGTTTATAAAATAGAGCAACGAGCCAACCCCGCTGCCGATGCCAAAATGATAAACCAAATGGCTAACCTAAATCGAATGAAGTTAGACTCGGGCGAGATAGATACCGACAATTATGAGTTTGATGCCGATGTAGTCAAAGACTTTGAGAACCGCCGAACCAATTTTGCAAAGCGAGGTAGTACAAATCCCACTGTAAACAGAACACCAAGCAATAATCTCAGAATTCGCCGTAAAGATGTCATTAACGTAAAAGGGCCAACCGACTACAAAGGGCTATTTATCATTAGCGACTCACGAACAGAGGTAAAAGGCGACCCCGTCAGAGGTTTTGGTTTTGCGCCGTCAATTATCATCAACGACCTGCTCGAAAACCATATCATCAAGGCAGGGTTATTTTTATCTGCCGATTTACGCAATAGAGATATTTGGACAGAATACAGTAATCTCGCCCATCGTATAGACTTCACAGCACGCTACGACCGACGAAGTTTATACATAGACGAGTCTAATGTGGGGCAAAAGTATAAATTCAATCGTTTGGCGGCTACGGCGGCTTATCCTTTCTCGTCATCAACAAAAATTTCCGTGTCTCCGTTTTTTGCCAGCACACGGTTTTATGATGTCAATTCCTTGTCATCATCTCCAGATGCGTCAGCCAATTACCTGGGGGCCAGAGCTGAGTTTGTTTTCGATAATTCCAAAATCAACGGTATGAACATGATGGAAGGCTCACGAATGAAAATTAGATACGACTTTAACAAAGGAATCAATGGTACAAAAGGCTTCAATAGATTGGTAATTGACTTGCGCCATTACCAAAAAATACACCGAGATCTTATCTTTGCTACTCGATTTTCTTATGCACAGTCTGGTGGAGAATCACCTAAAAAAAGTGTAGTTGGAGGTATGGAAAACTGGTTAGGATTTGCCAAAGATAGCCGTTCAATCAATGATCCCTTATTGCTTGGGGTGGACATTCAATCGCTTTTGCCGATTGATAACAAAGATGTTTTCTTTGTAGAATTTGCCCATAATTTACGTGGTTTTAATATCAATCGTATGTCAGGTACAAGCCATGTAGTGTTCAATGCCGAGTTGCGAATCCCACTCATTAAGTACCTTTACCGTGGACCAATTACTTCTAATTTCTTTCGTAATTTACAATTCGTAGCCTTCTCAGATATTGGAACGGCTTGGTCTGGAAAGAACCCATTGTTTAATAAAAAGAATACACTCAATACTGAAATTGTACGAGAAGATTTTTTTACGGCAACTGTCAATAACTTCCGTAATCCGTTTTTGATTGGCTACGGGGCAGGTGTTAGAACGATGGTATTTGGCACTTATGC
>JAYVJH010000285.1:0-3460 GCA_043769455.1 Runella sp.
ATTCAAAACCAATACGGTATTTTTATTTTGATAACTCACTGATTAACAGAATTTTATTTAACACAAGATGCCGTACTATATACTCACGACCCCTTAACAGACTTATTTGTAATACTATTGCTGTCTGGCCTCATTAAGTGTTTATCGTAGTGGAGTTTGTATTTTTATACCTACTTTCAGGCCAATCGTGTAGGGTTGTAGCTGTAGTATTTGGTTGGCAACGTTGGTTTTGTTTGTAAAATAAGTGTAGGTTGACTCTATTACCAGCGTATGCTTGGTAGAAAGTGGCCTTTGCCAGCCTAACGATGCCGTAAAGCCCCAGCGAGGTCGTGAATTACTGACCGTAACTTCGCCTCCTCCGCTCACAAACCACCGCCGCCCCAACTGGTACTGATAGTCGGTTTGGAGGCCAAAATGTTGTAAAACTTTATGCTCTTTTACTTCAATACCAATGCGCTCTACGACTATTTGATTTAGCCCAGTTTCACGTACTATAAATTGATTGGTAGGGGTTTCGTAATGCACAAACTGTGGCATAGCACGATAAAAACCAGCTACTCGCCACGCCAATTGCTCGTTTTTTTGTCGTTCTATACCTATTCGTAGCTGTATGCCAGTGCGCTGGGGGTCGCTGAGGCGAGGTGTGTAGATGCTCAACCGCCCAAAATCTTGCGGTGTGTTGTTGTTGGTAATGTACTGAAAGGTCTGAAATGGCTGCACCGATACCGACCACGCCCAAGGGCTTGTGGTTTTGGGTTTAGTGATAGCTACGCTGTTTTTGGGTGCGGCTACTTGGGGTATAGCTGCTGGTATCGACCACGTTTTGAGTTGAGTAATATCCAATAAATCAACGCTCTGGGTCTTTGTTTGGACGTTGTTGGCAGTAATTGTGGGTAGTGGCTCTGTGGGTAGTTTAATATTTAGGCCAGTTGAGGTATTTATCAATATTATTTCATTTTCATTTTTTAATGATGTGCCATCGGTCAGTTTTTTAAACTTTTTAGTAGTTGGTGAAGGCATATTTTTTGTAAGCCGTACCCCAGCCAAATGATTGTGTACTTGTCCAACTGTTATTTGATGATTTTTTATAACTAATTGATTATCAAGCAATAATTCTTGCTTTACGGTTTGGTTTTTGGCCATACCGCTCTTTTTGTTTTGTGCTACGTTGTCTAAGACGATAGCAGTATTCAAACCTCCAACATTTGCTGTTTTGCGTTGGGTGTGTGGTTGTTGAATTGCAGTATGTTGTTCGGCTTTTGAAATTGGCTGGTTGATTTTGTTTTGAGTAGCAGAATGATAAAATAACCCAACCGCCAGCACTATTGCTGCCAGCCCAACACTATATCTGCGCCATTCACTCCATTTGCTCCACTTTTGCGGGGCGGGCTTGGTGGCGGCTTCAATATGTGGCCAAGCCGTTGGCGAGGGAGCATCGTCGGTGTAGTTTTGGTCGAAATCGTCGAAATAACTCCGCAACGAACGTTCTAAGTCATCTTCTGGGCGGTTCATGGTTAATTTATGCTAAATGGTTCGATTATTGTTTTTTTTTCTAAGTCTTCCAATCGTCGCCGAAAGTTATCTTTGGCTCGGCTCAACTGCGAGCGCGACGTAACCTCACTGATACCCAACATCTTACTGATTTCGGCGTGGCTATAACCGTCTATTATGTAGAGGTTTAGCACCATACGGTACCCTTCGGGCAAGCCGTGAATAATAGCTAACATGTCTTGGTAAGAAAGCTGCTCAATGGCCAAAGGCACGTCAGCATTGTTTTGGTCAATGTAGTGTAGGGTTTCTTCCAAATTGAGTTGGCTATTTTGCTGGGCATTGGTACGGTAGTAGTCTATGGCCACCGTAACCGTGATTTGGCGTACCCAGCCGCCCAACGACTCGGGCTTTTGTACTTTATGTAAATGTTTAAACAACTTCACAAAAACCTCTTGCAGCACATCTTCGGCCTCGGCAGTGGTGCGTGTATAGCGACGACACACCGCCCAAACTCGCTTCTTGAAATGCTCATAGAAGGTAGTTTGGGCGCGTGGATCTTCGCGTAAGCAGGCCATTAGTAGCTGGGCTTCGGTCATTGTATAGATTATAATCCGTTGTTTATGAATGATTTTAAACCTAAAACAAACGATTGATAATAGGCTTGTCAAAGCCACTTGCTCCAACCACCACGGCAGTGTAAGTTTTGCCGTCAGCTTTAAAAATTATTTCAAAACCATTGTAATCTGTAACAGAGGGTAGGGGTGCGGTGCGTTTGTCTTCTATCTGAAACTGATTGTATTTCAACGATTTCATAGTCGGGTACTGCGTTTTTACGGCAGACAAGAACTCTGGTTTCATATCTGTTTCCAGAATAGGCTTTATAATTTGGTACCCAAACTGTTGAATATTACTTGAACTCACTGACCAATTTGCCTGTACTAACTCTCCATTGGCCCCTTTATAAAAAAGCAAATAATATTCAGATTCATTGTCAATACGAATATCAGTATTTTTGGAGGCAGTAATCAATATATCAATAGGAGGAAGTTTAGCATCTGCAATTTTGCTAATAATAGACGCAGGTATCTCATTTTTAGACAATTTGGTTTTTTCTGCTAAGAGATACATTTGTATGTTTTCATTTCCACCCTCAGCAATATACAAAGGCGTACCATCTTTTTTAGTGCATAGTTGAAATCTCGCAGGAGATTCTGCAAAAAACTTAGCATATTTTGTCCACATCGGGCTGGTCATAGGGTATCTACCATTGAAAAGTCCAGTAGGATTGCCGTAAGACCATGTCAAATAGGTAAGATACATATTGTCAAACGACCCATTTTTGTCCGCAAGATTTAGCATTTGCATATAACTTTTCCAGCCAGGTGTGTTTTCAGTAGGATAGTCTTCTGGACTTAAAACTGGTGATATCTTGCTATAATCTGTCCAGCCCAAACGGCGCAATGTATTGCTAACACCAGTATTGGGCGTGTAAGGATAGCTATTTGCAAAATCTCTATTATTTCTCCATAACATTTTTTTGTTTTCGATGTCAAAATATGCACTGGGTCTTGGGGCATCACCTTGATTGGATTTATAAGAATTATCAACGGCTAAACCGTTTTTTGAAATTAAGTCTCCATTGCGATCGAAGAGATAGGCAAATACCCTGTTGTTTTCATAAGTGCTGTTGGGTATATAATAATAGAACTCATAAACCGTAAAATATAACAACTGACGATTTTCTGGATGCCGTATTTTTTGTGCAATGGGAATAACAAAATTACGTTTTTGTGCCGCTATGTATGCTTTTACCTTGGCAAAAGCCTCATTTTCATCAACCGTTCCAAGACGGCCAGAGGTTATCCATCGGGCGTCGTTATCAATGTAGGTTTCAAACAGTTCGCCGTTTACCATAAACTCTACTTTCCAAAGTTTATCAGGTTGCAAAACGGTGATTTTGAGGTCGGTA
>JAYVJH010000286.1:0-3030 GCA_043769455.1 Runella sp.
TTTTATGTAGAACCGAAGTTTGAGATTTTTGAAGACTTTTATTTTGAAAATATAAAAGCCTACAATCAACTTATGATTAGCCCCGAGTTTTATCAGCGATTCGCTCAGTTTGAATATATACTAATCTATCAGTTAGATGCTTTCGTTTTTAGAGACGACCTTAAAGCATGGTGCAAAAGTGGCTTTGACTACATCGGTGCGCCCGACTTAACAGACATTGATATTACTAAAAACACTTACAAGCCGCTGATTTTAAATGGAGGCTTGTCGCTACGAAAAATAAAATCAATTACGGTTTTCTTGAAAATATTTCACTTTTTTTATTCGCAATGGCCTGCCAACGAAGATGCGCTACTTTCTGTGTATTTTCCACGCTCTTACCCGCTCAGGCCGTTGTTAAGGCTTCCTCGCTGGCGGCAGGCATTACCGTTTAGCTTTGAGTTACAACCATCTGAAAGTCTCAAATTAAACAACAATCAGCTACCATTTGGCTGTCATGCTTGGGAAAAATACGATATTGACTTTTGGCGACCTATTTTTGAGCAATATGGTCATAAAATATAAAAGCGGCAACTCAATTGAGCTTCCGCTTTTGTTATACTGGTTTTTGGTCTATTTATTTTGCTGGATAAAAGTGGTTTCCACAAGTCTTCATAAAATAAAGTATTTTACCGTTTTTGCCAGTAATCTTGAAAGCATCAAGTGGGTCGGCTTCCATTTTTGAGTACTGTGTTTGGTGATTTTTTCCAAAACCCAGATTACCAACAGTTCCTTTCGTAACAACGTCTTCGCTTATGTCGGCGGCAGTCATTCCACCGAACCCGTTTTTAAAGCCTAATGATTTAGAAATGCTATCTAAGAACCTACGGTCGCAGTCGCTGGCGTTGTAGTTTTCTTTTAGTAAGCTATAAAATTGCTGAACACTAATGCCTCTTACATTACCAAACTCAGGATTTGCACCCAAGCGAGTTACTGTTTTTGGTGTGCTACCATTGTTGTTTTCAAATACGTTAGCGGCCGAGCCACAGCCCAAACTACTACCGTTGGCCATTACACCTTCTTTGGCCAAGCCATCGCTACCAGCGGTCTTCAAAGCCCCAGTACGGAAGCCCGAAGTGTAGGTCTCTCTAAGTGTATTGTCTGGCAAAATCTTGATTTCTACACGACGATTACGAGCCATTCCATCGGTAGTAGTGTTGTCTGATACTGGTCGTAGCTCACCATAATATTCTGTTGTGATGCGCTCAGGTGAGCTAAGTCCGCTACGGATTAACAAACGCTTGGCGGCTTCTACACGTCGCTTAGAGAGTTGTACGTTGTAGTTGTCAGTAGCACGAGCATCTGTGTGGCCTACAAGTACAATACGACAGTTGGGGCGAAGATTTAATAACTCTACAACTTGCTTTAATGTTTCTTGTGATGCTCCAGTAATGACTGCCTTGTTGGCTTCATATTCTACATTACCAAACATGGCTTCACATTCGTCTTTGACTGGTGCGGCTGGCTTGGCAAAATTATTACAAATACTCTTAATGTCTATTCCTAAACCAGAACCTGACACCATGCTATTTGCTGGAGTACCTGGCTCTTTGTCAAACAAGTCGGCAACGCCATCGCCGTCTGAGTCTGTAAACAAACGTGGGTCTAATGGTTTTGGTTTATTGGCGGCCACAACCGAGTCTGCATCTTTCATAGTTGGGTTGTATGGTGGCACTATCAAACTATTGGGATTACTGTAACGTAGGTGATAGCGACCCGATTTGTTATCGTAAGCCCAATCGCCATTGCGGCCTTTTTTGGCCATTACAGCGTCTTTGCCTAATTTGTAAGTAAGCGATAGACCGAAGCTACCCCATTTGTCGGGTTTTGAGTCGCCTTTGCGATATAGCCAGATTGTCTGTGATTTGTACTGAGCATCGGTTTCGTCTCCGTAGGTCATGTCCAATTTTTCGGTATTCACATTGTTGAGAGTATAGTCAAAGCCAACATCGATGCGTGGCGACACTTCATAATGAAACGAAATACCTGCTGGAATAACAATTTCACGGGTGTATGTTGAGCCAGCACCTTCCCACTCGCCTGCGGTTTTTGAGCTACCACGGGTATTGCTTCGCAAAAGTTCTACTGATTTGTTAGATCCTAACTGATAAACCACTGTATTGAACCACATATAGCCATAGCCCACGTGAATGTCCCACTTCCAGCGTTTGAGTTTATCATAACCAAACAAAATTGGTTTGAGGTTTGCGCTCAGGTCTATTGTACCTTGCAAAAAACCCTTGCTCTCAAAATGTGCATTGTAAATACGGGCTTTCGAGCCATTGAGGTTTCCAGTCCAGAAATTGGTACTTACACCAAATATTGGTGATATCTGTTTGTGTATTCCAATGCCTAAGCCTCCTGTAAGATGTTCTTCTGTTCCCATAGCAAAGTCATATTGCCGCAGGTCTCCATAAAACTGGGTAATGCCTGGAGTAACCGATATAGCCCAGGTATTTAGGCGGTTGGGGCCTTCGTAGCCTGCACCTTTGGGTGCTGGAACTTGGGCGATTGTTTCACTTAGTACAAGTGATAAACAGAAAAGAGAAACGATAAAGTTGACTTTTTTCATGAGCAACGAATGGTTTTATTGACAGCAAGGGGTTTTAATAATTATTTAAAAAAAAATTGCTGTTTAGATGTGAACGGGTTAGTAATTTGATACTCAACACAAGCAAACGATTTACTATAACAATGCAAATAAGTTTATAAGCCGGATTCTGTACTACTACTTTCGTTGTAGTTCTTATCATTTATCTACGATGTTGGTTACCCAACACCTCTATCGACCTACCCACCAACATCAAACGAGTCGCTCTTTGCCGCTTTTGGGCGGTGCGTTGGCTTATTTGGTCTTTCAGCTCGTAAGGTTTACCATGCCTCGCCTGTTGCCAGCCGAGCGGTAGGCTCTTACCCTACCTTTTCACCCTTACCTCAAACGATAAAGTCTGAGGCGGTATTTTTTCTGTGGCACTGGCTGTCGGTTGATTG
>JAYVJH010000287.1:0-1533 GCA_043769455.1 Runella sp.
TTTTTTATAGCTGGACTTTTGACGGCCTACCAAAACCCAATACTCTACCGAATGGCTCGCTGGCCGCTGTTTCATATCAAGTGGCAGTGTGAAGCTCACTGTTGGACGCTGATTGCCGAATATGCGGCGTTGCAGAGTTCGTACAAAAACCCTAATTTTACCAAAACACCAAACTAACTACAACATTGAATCTATTTGACGTTTATCCAATACAAGACATCGAACCAGTGCGGGCGCAGGGTTCAAAACTTTGGGACAAAAATGGTCAGCAATATCTTGACCTCTATGGTGGCCATGCCGTGATTTCGATTGGGCATTGCCACCCGCATTATGTTCAGGCTATGACCGAGCAGTTGCAACGTATCAATTTTTATTCTAATTCTGTCAAAATATCGTTGCAAGACCAATTGGCTGAGTTGCTGGGCAGACTTTCGGGCTGTACTGATTACTCGTTATTTTTGTGTAATTCGGGAGCAGAAGCCAACGAAAATGCGCTAAAATTAGCCTCCTTTTATAATGGCCGCTCAAAAGTCGTGGCTTTTACCAAAGCCTTTCATGGCCGCACGGCTGGGGCTGTGGCCGTTACCGACAACGCCAGTATAGTAGCCCCAGTCAATTATAAAGACCATGTTACATTCTTACCCTTTAATGACGTATCGGCTGTCAGTCAATATGTTACAGACCAAACTTGCGCCGTCATTATTGAGGGCATACAAGGCGTTGGGGGTATTCAGGTGGCCAATAAAGATTTTTTAAAAGCCATTCGGCAACGTTGCAACGAGACGGGGGCTGTGTTTATATTAGACAGTGTGCAATGTGGTTATGGTCGCTCGGGGCGTTTTTTTTCTGACCAACATTATGATAATTTACAAGCCGATATTTATACAACGGCCAAAGGTATGGGCAATGGCTTTCCGATTGGTGGAGTGCTGATTTCGCCCAAATTTAAAGCCAAACACGGTATGTTGGGTACTACTTTTGGGGGCAATCATTTGGCTTGTGCAGCAGCAATTGCGGTTTTGGAAGTAATAGAACAAGAAAAACTCATAGCCAATGCCGAGCAAGTGGGCAATTATATTTTGTCAGAACTCAAAACCATGGGCGGCTACAAAGACCTCCGTGGTCGTGGCTTGATGATTGGTATCGAATACGACTTTTCCGTTGAAAATTTGAGAAATAAACTACTTTTTGAAGAGCATATTTTTACGGGTGTTGCTGGCAAAAATACCATCAGACTATTGCCGTCATTGGCACTTACACAAGCCGATGCCGATGTGTTTTTAGAATCACTACATAAGTATACACGTTCATAGTCTAATCATATTTTTACATTTATTCATTTGAAAAAATGTGATACAATACATTTATTCGTTTGAAAAAGTGTATTTTTGTGATTGATGTAAAACCGTAATCATGCAAAGAACACTTTATGGCGAGTTGGTAAATTGGAAAAATACACCCAATCGCAAACCACTGATTTTGCAAGGTGCAAGGCAAGTTGGTAAAACTTGGTTAATGAAAAACTTTGGCAAG
>JAYVJH010000288.1:0-2452 GCA_043769455.1 Runella sp.
ACAATCGCATTGTTTGGCCTTGACAAATAGGGTTGTTGGTGGTTATTTTGGCAATAGGCTTGGCTGTTATTATGGCCGTGGTAGTGCCTGTTTGTTTGCAACCGTTTTCATCAACAAATACTACACCATAAACTCCAGAATTTGCTATTGTTGTATTTGTAATGATAGGGGTTGGGCTGGTCGATGTAAATCCATTTGGCCCTGTCCACAAATATGAGCCTGTTGCGCTGGGGGTTGTCGATAGGTTAATGGCTTGTCCCTCGCAGGTTCTATTTGGTTGGGCGTTGGTCGTGATTTGTGGCGGCTGGTTGGCCACAATAACCACGTTACCTGCCATGGTTTCGGTACAGGTAAGTGTAGTGGTTGGAGTTGCTGAAATGGTGTATGTGCCTATCGTTGTTTGTTTGTCAAAGTTGAGCGCCGAGCCAGTTCCTTGTATTGCAGTGCCAAAATCATTACCGTCCAATTTTAATTGATAACTGACTCCAATCTCTGAGCCACTCAAACCAATCAAAACTTCGCCAGTACCCGAACAAAAAGAGCCGCCGCCCGAAATATTAAAGATTTTGGGAGATGGGCTAACTTTGATTTCGATTGACTTTTGGGTGGTACAGTTCAATTTTGTATCAATGATTTTGACTGCATAAACACCTGTCGTACTTGGTTGTATGGTACGATTTGGGTTTGTGCTGCCATCTTCCCATTCATATCTGAACGTACCCGAACTGCCTGAGGCAGAGGCCACAATCGTTACTGGTTCATTAGTACAAATTACTGATTTAGAGGCTGATAAGTCTATTCTAAGCGAATCGGCTCGAATCAAATCTATTTGAGCGGTAGCTTGGCAACCTTCGCTATCGGTAACTTTAACAAAAATATTTGTGTAAGAAGTCGATGGAACGAATGTAGCTGGGTTTTGAGTACTGCCGTTTTGCCACAAATAAGTATAATTCTTACCACTACCACCCGACACAATGGCCTCGACCATAGCCGAGCTACCAAAACAAACTACGTCTAACGGATAACTGAATGTGGTATATATCGGCGGTAGTTCTGCAAATGAAACAGTACCATTCATCTCGACAACACAAGCTGGGTTTGAGCGGCTCATTGCCTTGATTTTATAATTTCCTGCAAACTGCACCCCAAACGAAATTAGTGAGCCAGTGCCAGCTATTACTTGACCTGTGTTGATATTGTTTTTAATCAATTCATACAAAATACCACTTTCTGAACCACTCAAACCAACTGGCAGACCCGCTCCACCAGTACAGTAAGTATTTTTTTGGGGTTGTATTAAACTAAAAATTTGTGGCAATGGTCTGACGTTTACTCGAACAGTATCTGAGGCTTTGCAACCATTTTTATCAGAAACAATAACAATATAATCTGTCGTACTCGAAGGCGATACAGTTTGAGATATGCCGTTTGGTAGGTTATTATTCCACTCAAAACTATATGGACTGCGACCACCCAAAGTAGTTGCTCTGAGCAAAGCCTGCGAACCGTTACAAATCGTTTGGTCTGGGCTTACGGTTATTTTTGGGCGACTATTTACTGTTATTTCTAATTTGTTAGTGCTGGTGCAGCCATCACCATCTCTGGCAATTAGCGTATATGTACCGCTCATGTCGGGCGTTGCGTTGGCTCTGGTTGGGTTGGCTTGGCTGCTACCAAAAAATCCATTTGGGCCTGTCCAACTGTATGTCATACGTGGGTTGGCGTTGGTTGTGATTAAGTTAAGCACTGCACCCACACAAACTGGCGAATTACTTGACACAGAGGCCGTTGAAGCCGTTGGTTGTCCAATTTCAATATTTTTAATTACAGCCATACAGCCATTGACATCAGTAGCCTGAACGCTATAAATACCTTGCGAAAGTGAGCTAAAAGTACCGCTTGATTGACCCAAACCAAAATTTGTACAATTTGACCCTTTACAAATAGAGTATAACAGCCCACCCGAGCCGCCGCTGGTCGATGCCGTAATTTTGCCATCTTTACCACCGTTACAAGTCAAATCAACGGTTGCGACACTTAATATAATTTTTGACTGTTCTTTGATTGTTATTGTGTCTGATACGCTGCAACCATCAACATTCACAACAGTAACAGTAAAAAGTCCAGCGGCCAAATTTGAAATGTCTTCGGTTGTTGCGCCACTGTTCCATTGAATAGACCTTACGGCTACTTTGCTATTGACTGTCAAATCTATTTTACCTGTTTTGTCGCCATTGCAGGTTACATGAGTGGTGGCAGTAGTCAGACTTATTGAAATGGGTTGGTTAATAGTTGCAGATGCCGTTTGAGTACAGCCATTGGCATCAATAACGACAAGACTATACGCGCCAGCAGGGCGGTCGGTGATACTGGCGTTTTGGCTTGTACCATCACTCCATTTGTAACTGTATGGCTTTGTTCCGCCCGTAATATCAACCACCACGGCTCCATC
>JAYVJH010000289.1:0-1622 GCA_043769455.1 Runella sp.
GCTTCCGAACCAGCAGTAAAAGGTCAAATCACTAAATTGTTAGATATGGTAAAAAGTGGAATGTAAAAAAACAGAATACCATAAAAGACATAATTTTGAAAAACAAAAGCCGTGCTAATCAATGATTGGCACGGCTTTTGTTAGTTAATATAATATACAAATCAAATATACCAATTTATCCTCTTTTCAAATGCGTTTTTCTTGCTTGAATTTCCATAAAACACTACTTGTGCTTACTACTTATTTAATGTTATTTACGGCCTCATCGTGCCAAAAAATAGACTTATCACCACAAACAATAGCCATTGAGGGTGGAGTGCCAGAGTTTATTGTTTCTGATTTTTATAAACAATTTTCTGACTCTCAAAGTGTTGTTTGGACTCAAATGGCTGGGCAATCTTGGTTTGTGAAGTTTACCAACAACAATATAAAATCGGGTATATTCTGGGATAGTAAAGGACATATTTTGAGCAATGGCACTTTGATTAGCATACCCGAATTGCCAAAAAACATTTCTGAAAACTTGCAAATAAATATACCAAATGGTAAGATTCTGAACGCTATCAAGATGTATCAAAACCCTGCCAATAACCTCATAACCGATGGCTACATGACTGCCGTACAAAAAGACAACAGAATCTATTGCGTTCGATTTGCAGACTCAGGTAGTTTTGTAAGTGTTATGCCACGGCTTAAACAATAAAAGACGGCTCTCAAAAAACAGCGGCTATACTTATGCCGCCCACACCATAGCTGTATGTTGGCAAAGCTACCCAGTTTTTGTTTTTGAATACTTTGCGTTTGAGCCACGGATATGTTCTATAAACCATTTCGGTTGAGGCAATACCCACACCTGCCCCAAAAAGCACATCGGCCAACCAATGCCGATTGTTTAACACTCGCAATGAGCCTACCCCCGCAGCAATCGAGTATGCCCCTACACTATACCAAATGCTCTGCTCGCCGTATTCTTTACTCATCAAGGCCGCTCCTGTAAAGGCAAAAGTGGTATGGCCAGACGGAAAAGACTCCATACCCACACCATCGGGACGAGGATAGGCAACGGTGTATTTTAGACCCATGCTAACACTCTGCGATAGACCATGCGAAAGAATGGTCAGTATAATCTGGTCTTTTAACTCGTGCTTGCCCTTGATGCCCAATACGCTCATTGCCAACGGAATACCAGACGGAATTAAAGTCAAATAGTCGTCTGCTTTGGTATGAAATCCTGGAAATACAGCCAGTATTTGTTTCTGGATATCTCTACTAATATTGCCTTGCACAACCAAACCAGCCGACATCAGCGTAGCTGATACAATAAACGATTTGAACGAAGGCTTTTGAGTACTGTCGGTTTGAGCTATCGCTTTGAGCTGAAACAGAACAAAGTAAAATAACAGAGTAATGGTGGTTTTATATTTCAAGAAATGTAGTGTTTTGAATGAATAACCGTAATTTTGATTTACAATATTACTACGAAAAAGTCTTTCAGAAACAGAAAAATATAAAACTGCAAAATAAAGAAGCTACATTCAAGTAATAAATGCAACTTTTTGGTTAAATATTTGAATTGGACTTAAATAGCCATGTCTTTTTCTGGGTCTGTTGTTAATAATATT
>JAYVJH010000290.1:0-2166 GCA_043769455.1 Runella sp.
AAACAGATTTTTCCTATTAAAAAACTCAAAGACAATACCTTATATCGATTGATTGATGAATATTCACTTTTTTATTTTAAGTTTTTGATCAATAACAAAACCAACAGTAGCTGGCTACAACATATCAACAAGCAAAGCTATAAAATCTGGGCTGGTTATGCTTTTGAAACCCTCTGCTTCAAACACATAAGCCAAATCAAAAAAGCGTTAGGCATAAGTGGTATTATTTCTAACGAATATTCTTGGTCTTTGAAAGGCGATGGTACAAATATTGGCGTACAAATAGACCTAATTATTGACCGTGGCGATAACTGTATCAATATTTTAGAGCTGAAATTTTATGATAGTTTGTTTGAAGTTACCAAACTTTATGCACAACAATTACAGGATAAAGTAGCTATTTTTAAGCAAAATACAAACACAAAAAAAAATGTATTTATTACTTTACTAACGGTACATGGCACAAAAAAAAATGAATATTATTTGAGTAGCATTACAAATGAAATTTTGATTGAAGATTTATTTTTAGAATAACCACTTTTCAACAAAATAAGCCGAGAGAGCAAGTTGCTCTCTCGGCTTATTGATACCAAAAACAAACCTACTATTTATTGATAGTATCGACGGCTGTTGCAGGCGCTTGGGCTGGTGCCACAACTTGCTGCGGTACACTCATAACGGGCATCATCGGGTTTGGTATTAGTTCTACGCCTGTTACAAAATATTGCGTATCGCCATTCCAAGGTAACTGAAAAAATTTCTCTTCATAATGTAACGATACCCGCTGGCCTGTTTTTTGAGATTGCGTAAGGGCTTCCACAACGGCTTTGTTGTCGTCGTCCACCGAAAACTCCCAAGTACTTGAGTTCATACTACCCGTACCGTCTGTCATGCCGCCTACCATTAACATACCTTCTTGAGTCTTAAAAATAAACCCTTTGCGGCTCAGTTTGGTAAGCGACCCTACACGAGTACCATCGCTGTAATAGCCAAAAGTAATATAATAAAGCCCTGCTCCAACAATGAGTAGCAACACCACAATAACAGTCCATTTACGCATAATAATCAGTTTTTAAATTTTAAAAATATTGACTTTGAGTTATTCTTATCTTTTAAAAGACATCTCAAAAGAAAAACAGCCGTTTATCCTCGTTCTTCGATTGGTACAAATGCCCGTGCTACCGCACCAGTATAAACTTGTCGTGGCCGCCCGATTGGTTCTTTGTTGGTACGCATTTCTTTCCATTGAGCTATCCAGCCTGGCAAACGACCAATGGCAAACATCACCGTAAACATATTGGTAGGGATACCTATGGCACGGTAAATAATACCCGAATAAAAATCGACATTAGGGTATAGCTTGCGACTTACAAAATACTCATCGCTCAGTGCGGCCTCTTCAAGTCCTTTGGCTATTGCCAAAATCGGGTCGTTGATACCCAATTTACTTAGTACTTCGTCAGCCGCTTTTTTGATGATTTTGGCACGAGGGTCAAAGTTTTTATAAACCCTATGCCCAAACCCTGCAAGGCGAAAGCCTGTTGTTTTGGCGTTTTTGGCCATGTCTATATATTTGGCTACATCACCACCATCGGCTCTTATTTCTTCCAGCATCTCAATCACTTCTTGGTTTGCGCCACCGTGCAGCGGCCCCCACAAAGCGCAGATTCCTGCCGACATAGACGAATAAATATTGGCTTTTGACGAGCCTACCAATCGAACAGTTGATGTCGAGCAGTTTTGCTCGTGGTCGGCGTGGAGTATCAACAATTTATTCAATGCACTGGCTACAACAGGATCTACGGTATAGTCTTCGACAGGCATCGCAAACATCATATTCAAGAAGTTTGAGCAATAGTCAAGGCTATTTTTTGGATAATTAACTGGGTGTCCCTGAGATTTTTTGTACGACCAAGTAGCGATTGTAGGCATTTTGGCCAACAACCTAATAATATGTAGTTCTGTACGATCTGGTACTTTGTCGTTATATGAATCTGGATAAAACCCGCTCATGGCACTTATCAACGACGACAACACGCCCATTGGGTGAGCATTGATAGGAAAACCATCAAAAATTTTACGCATGTCTTCATTTACAAGCGTATGCGTCCGAATCAAATGTTCAAACGTTTTGTACTCTTCTTGGGTTGGTAGCTCGCCATAAAT
>JAYVJH010000291.1:0-2347 GCA_043769455.1 Runella sp.
GCATTAAATTATACCCAAACTTAAACGAACTCAAATCGCTTATCGAATACCTCACACCCACCCGAGGCTCAAAACCGCCGTAGGTCTGTATTATACTACCACTTTGGTTATAGATTGAATCCGTTACATTAGACTCGTTGCGTGGTAGCCCATCGGTATATTTGCGAGTGGCCAGTGGCCCCAACTGCATAAAATACGAGTACCGAAGCCCCAGCGAAACCGTCAGTTTTTTGGTAATATTGATTTCATCTTCTAAGTGCAGAGCCAGTTCTGCACCGTTTTCGGTTGGTATTTGTTTGTAGTTGGTTCGGGCGTTGGTGCCAGGGTCGAGTGTGCCAGGCTGGAGGCGGTAGTGTGTCAATATAACGCCGGCCTCTATTTTGTGTTTGAGGGTGGGTGTATAATTAAAATTGGACTTAATTTGCCGTTGCAGTATTTCAGAGCCAATCGTAACCTTGTTGTCGGAGTCTATTTCGGGCAATAATATTCTGGGCCGATAGCGGCTAAACACCCCAGTTGTCTGAACATTTAGCTCATTATTAAAGGCATGAAACCAGCGAGCCGTCAGGTTTAGGGTTCGGTAGTCGTATTGGGTTGAGGTTGAGTTAATGTTATTGATACCACCCAATAAATCGGTCTGAAAAAAATCTTGATTGGTATAAAGCGAGGCCGCTAAGGTATTTTTTTGATTGACTTGGTAAAACAATTTAGCGGCCAAATCACCAAAATTCGCTTTTATGTTTTTGAGTTTTTGTGGTCCAAACTGAAACAAAAAATCATTGAAAGCCACCCGCCCAGCTACCAATAGTCCCATTTTGCCTTTGATGAGCGGAATATGAGTTGTGAGCCGATTGGCCACAATGCTCACACCTCCCTCAGCCGTAAAGTGGTCTAAGTTTGGGTTGGCCATCGAAATATCCAACACTGCCGCCGCCCTTCCGCCATAGCGAGCAGGTGTAGCCCCTTTGTATAAATCCATACCCGAAATAGCATCGGGTGGAAAAACAGAAAACAGCCCAAACAAGTGAGTTGGGTTAAAAATTGGCGCATCGTCTAACAATATCAAGTTTTGGTCCACCGTGCCGCCTCTGATATTGACACCATTTGAAGCCTCGCCAACTGACGTAACCCCGGGCATCATCTGCAAACTTCGCAATACGTCTGTTTCGCCCATGATAGCAGGCAGCCGTTTGATGGTCTTAATGTTCATTTGCGACACACCCAACAACGGACGGGATACGTTTTCATCGACGGACTGCGTAGAAATAACCACCTCTTCAATCTCTTCGGCTACACTTAGTAGTTTGAGATTAAAAACTCGGTCGGCATCGTGCATAAAACGCAGTCTGAAAGGCCGATAGCCTACATAACTGATGCTTACCACATACTCGGCTTCGGGCAAAAACAGCGAAAACGTACCTTTTGAATCGGTCGTTAATCCAATTTTGTCAAAGTTAAGTTTTAGTACTGCACCCACAAGCGGATTGCCAGTGAGCGAGTCCAAAATCATACCTTTCATTTCATACATTTTTTTTGAACGATTGACTGGGCGAGCCTGTTGAGCAAAGCTATTGATGCCTATAAGCATCACCAAAAGCAGTAGTGTTTGTTTCATATATTCTGTGTCTGAAATGAATGTATCTTACTGCCAGCCTTGTGGCCTGTTGGGGGTACGAGTGCGGCTGGGTTCGCAGATGGCAGTAGGCGGCCGGCCGGGTGCCGAGCTGGGTTCGTCGTTGGGTTCACGGCCCAATATCGGCAGCTTTATTCCCTTAAAACCCGCTCTGTCAATCCAGTAGCGTAGTTTGCGACCGCCTGAGGCAGCAAAATAGCCTACTATTTTTTCGGTTGGGTCGGTTTTGTTTGTAATGTTTCCAAGAATCGGTGCGGGTGGTGTGTCGGTGAGTGTACCTGTGGTCTGGACTTGGTCTCTCAAAAGTGCATAGTAATTGTAGGCATCGGCGGTGAGCGTATATTGCTGTATTTCAATCAACGCTCCTTGCTCACTGTAAAAGGGTACTTGTGCTATTCTTTTGCCTACTATGGTTTTTCCATTTGAATATACATCTGACAAAATATTGATTTCAGTATTAGCATATATATTCCAGCAGTTGCCCCGACAGCGATAGTCGAAGTTGGGAGGCATAATAAACGGTCGAGGGTCTTTTTCGCATTGTTTGGTATCGGCATTATAAAAAGATTTTTCGCAAGACACACAGTAGTCCATCTTTTCGTACAAATTCCATTGCCATAAATAATAGTTTCTTTGATTGGCGGGGTCGTCCAAATCTACAAAAATATCAAACGTCGATGCCAGTACTTTTTGGCCTGTATTGTCCAAAAGACC
>JAYVJH010000292.1:0-2076 GCA_043769455.1 Runella sp.
CGCTTGACCATCACTACCGCCAAACCATTTTCTGAGTTATTGCGTAGTTTGTTATAAGGTATCAGCAAACGGCTTTCTACTTTTTTAGACTGCGCTTCACGTTTGTCCATCAGTTTGCGTTCGTCTTCTTCGCTTTCAGACACCAATACGTTTAGCTCGTCTTTTTTGGTTTTGAGGTCTTCACGGCGGTCGTTGAGAGCTGTTTTTGTGCTATCAATTTCCTCTTTTTTGAGTTTGATTTTTATTTCAGCTTCTCTGATTTTTTTGTCTGACAGTTCGATTTCGAGTGTTTGTAGCTCCATTTCTTTCGATATGGCATCAAACTCACGATTGTTCCGAACGTTCATCTGTTGTTCTTTATAGCGAACAATTAGTTTGTCAGAATCTTTTTTGTTGGCTTTGTGTCGGCTTACCTCTTCGTCCAACTCTGCCACTTCACGTTCGTATTTACCGACACGAGTTTCAAAACCAGCTACATCGTCTTCCAAATCTTGCACTTCTTCGGGCAAGTCGCCACGGATTTTACGAATTTTATCAAGCTGAGAGTCCAGCTCTTGTAGTTTTAAAAGCAAGTCTAATTTTTGTGCTACTGTAAGTTCCATTTATTGTTTACGAGTTTACGATTATTGTCAATGATAGTACGAGATGGGATTGGTATTGGTTTGTGCCAATTTCACCGCAAAATTAGCAAATTTCTTTGATAAAAACCTCAATAACAATTCTTTTGTAAAAACTTCGCTTTCATAATGTCCAATATCACAAATTAGTATCTGATTGTCGGCATCAAAAAACTCGTGATATTTATAGTCGGCAGTTACAAAAACATCGGCTTGGGCCATGATGGCATCGTTCAAAAGAAATCCACCCGAGCCACCACAAACGGCTACTTTACTGATTGGGTTCTCGCCAATAGCCGTATGTCGAACGACAGATAAGTTCATTTTGGTTTTCAAATAACTCAAAAAATGGGAAGCTGTCATGCTTTCAGTCAAATGCCCAACTGCGCCGCTACCTATCTCGGGGTTTTGGTTTTTTTTGGCTAATATTTGAACGTTTTGAAGTCCTATTTTTTCTGCAATCATAAAATTAACTCCACCCGACACATTGTCGAGGTTGGTATGAATGGCATAAATTGCAATATCATTCTTGATTGCCTTTATTACTGTTCGTTCTATGTAATTATTGCCGTTTAGTTTTTTAAGCCCCTTAAAAACAATCGGGTGGTGGGCTACGACCAAGTTACAACCCTTAGCTATGGCCTCGTCAATGATGGCCTCGGTAGAGTCGAGAGCCAGCAAAATACCAGTAACAGGGGTCTCGGCATAGCCCACAATCAGCCCAGCGTTGTCGTAATTTTCTTGGTAAGCCAGCGGTGCTATGGTTTCAAGGTATTGGGTAATATCCTTGACTCTTAATTCAAAATTCATAGGACTATAAATATCGTTCTTTGATGATATTTATATGGTGCAACTCATGGCCGGCAATAAACCAAGCCAATACACGGGCGTTTGTTGGCAAGTTATTGGCTTTGCCCATGCGCCCAAGTTCACGTTTGCCAAACGATTTGAACATCATTATCGTGGACTTGCGCTGGGCTTTGAACTGTAGCAAAAGACTTCTCAGCGACTGTTTACCCATATTGGAGTTGGCGGCATAAACGTTTTCATCAAAACCGAGTAGCGAGTTTTGCTCACCACGAGCCATCGACAAAGCCCGATAAGTCAATATTCGCTCTGTATCAATGAGGTGTGCCAATATTTCTTTGATGTTCCATTTGCTTTCGGCGTAGCTATAAAGTAGTTTTTTTTCAGGAATTTCTTTGAAAAATGTTTCTACTGCCAAAAAATTTTCTTTCAACGAAAGCAGTGCGTCATCACCGCTAACTGCTTGAATATAACGGTTTTGATAGGAATTGCTGTCAAATTCTTTATCTGTTGGTCTAACTATCTGCATCTTTTTTTTTATTTTTTTGACAAATATATTGCATAATCACTAAAAACCCACTATTTTTGCACCACGTTAATCGAAAAGAAAGGCGCAAAGTACAATAAAATAATTGGTTCGGTAGTTCAACGG